>DATAWO010000151.1:0-7585 GCA_036267165.1 Rhizomicrobium sp.
CCGCTGATCAGAAGATAAAAACAGGATGCCGCCAGCGCAGCCGCCGCGGCCCATTTCTTGATTGGGTAGCGCAGCGCCAGTGCGGGGATCGCCGCCAGAACCGCGCGCAACAGCCAGAACACGCCGCCGCCGACAAGCGCCATGTGCAGGCCCGCGATCGCCAGCACATGGGCAAGGCCCGCATCGCGCAACGCGGCTTCGTCTTCTTCCGTGATGCCGCCGCGCTCGCCGGTGACCAGGGCGCTGGCAATGCCGCCGGTGCTGCCTGGCAGCACGCTCTGGATGCGGCCGGTCATCTTCAGACGCAATTCTTCCACCGCGGCGCCCAGCCGCTCGCCAAAACCGGCCGGCTCCGCCGCCAGAACCGGATGTGCCCGGCCATAGGCGAAACCCACCGCGCCGATGGACTGGAAGAACAGGCTGCGACCCAGGTCACTGGCGCCGGGTTCGCTGGGCGCCGGCAGCGTGTCCAGCCGCGCTGTCAGGCTCAGCCAGTCGCCGGGATGCATGTCCTGAAGTCCGCGAAAGCTCACCCGGGCCCGTCGCGGCAACGGACTGAGGCCGCCCGAACGCACCCGCTCCAGCACCGCGCGCATGGTTGTCCCGCGTGGCTCCAGGCTCACCACCCGCGCGGTGAGATGGGTCAATATCGGCCCGTCCAGCACCGGCGTTGCAAGCCGCATCTCGTTCAGCTTGGCCGCGCCAAAGCCCAACAGCAGCGCCGCGGCCAATGCCAGCGGCCAGCGCGCCCATCCCGCGATGGCCGTCACCGCCACGCCCACACCCAGCGCCAGCATGGCCCACCCCCACACCGGCGCGGGCTCGAACGGCAAAGCGAAATAAAGCCCTGAGCCTGCACCAAGCGCGACCGGCAACCAAAGCGGCCAGCGGTCCCGCTCGTCTTCAAACAACATTCTGATGAAAATTGCCAAAGCCCCCGCAGTACCTTAAGTGCTTCCGATCATGTCGCAAAACTCCAAACCCGTCCTGCGCTTTGCGCCCTCGCCCACAGGCATGCTGCATATCGGCGGCGCCCGCACCGCCTTGTTCAACTGGCTCTATGCCCGCCATACCGGCGGCGCCTTCCTGCTGCGCATCGAGGACACCGACCGCGAACGCTCCACCCCCGAAGCGGTCGACGCCATCCTCAATGGCATGACCTGGATGGGACTGAACTGGGACGGCGACGTCGTCTATCAGTTCGCCCGCGCCGACCGTCACCGCGCGGTGGCGCAACAGCTTCTGGCCGAAGGCAAGGCCTATCGCTGTTATGCCACGGCCGAAGAACTGACCCGGATGCGCGAGGAGCAGAAAGCGGCGGGCAAGCCCATGCGCTATGACGGCCGCTGGCGGACATGCGCGCCCGGCCCCGATCAGGAGGGCAAACCCTTCGTGGTCCGGCTGAAGGCCCGCCGGGACGGCGAAACCATCGTGCATGATGTGGTGTTGGGCGATGTGCGCTTCGAAAACAGCCAGCTCGACGACATGGTGATGCTGCGGAGCGACGGCACCCCCACCTACATGCTGGCGGTGGTGGTGGACGATCATGACATGGGCGTGACCCATGTGATCCGCGGCGCCGACCATCTCAACAATGCCGCCCGCCAGCTCCAGCTGATCGAGGCGCTGGGCTGGCCGGTGCCTGCTTACGGCCACCTGCCCCTGATCAACGGCCCCGACGGCGCCAAGCTGTCCAAGCGTCATGGCGCGCTCGCGGTCGAGGCCTATCGCGACATGGGCTATCTGCCCGAGACCATGCGCAACTATCTGCTCAGGCTGGGCTGGAGCCATGGCGATGACGAGATCATCTCCACCGCCCAGGCGATCGCATGGTTCAACCTGGACTCCATCGGCAAGAGCGCGGCGCGGATGGACTATAAGAAGCTCGACAATCTCAACGGGCATTACATCCGCGAGACGGAAGACGCCGTGCTGGTGGCGGAAGTCACCGCCTTTCTGGCGCGCGAAACCCCGCCGCGCATTCTTTCCGCCACCGCGCGCCAGCGCCTGGAGGCCGCGATGGCGCCGCTGAAGGAGCGCGCCAAGACCCTGGTGGAGCTGATCCAGGGCGCGGAATTTCTTTTCACCGATGGACCGCGCACGCTTGACGACGCGGCCGCCAAACTGTTGGCGCCGGATGCGCGCGCCAACCTGGCAAAGACGCTGCCGGCGCTGGAAGCCACGGATTGGAGCGCCGAGGAACTGGAAAGCGCGGCCCGCAATTTCGCCGAGCAGAACGGCCTGAAGCTCGGCCAGGTGGCGCAGCCGCTGCGCGCGGCGCTCACCGGCAAGACTAGCTCGCCGCCGCTCTTCGCCATGTTGTCGCTGCTCGGTCGTAAAGAATCCCTTATCCGATTAAGGGCTTACGCCGTAAGCTGAAATAGTCCGCGGTTCCTCCTGTTCCCCCCGTGACGGACCGTCAAAAGCCCGTCATATTGCAGCGCAAGATGTTGGTTGGGAAAAGGGGAGAATCACATGCGTGAGAGCAAAATCAAACCTGACGGCAAGGCGACGCTGAACTACCGCGACAAGGATTACGAATTTCCGGTTTATGCCGGAACCCAGGGCCCCAATGCCGTGGACATCCGCAAACTCTACGACCAGGTGGACATCTTCACCTACGATCCGGGCTTCACCTCCACCGCGTCCACCGAATCCAACATCACCTTCATCGACGGCGACAAGGGCGTGCTGCAATATCGCGGCTATGCGATCGGCGATCTGGCGGAACATTCCACCTTCCTGGAAAGCTGCTACCTGCTGCTCTATGGCGACCTGCCGACCGAGACGCAGATGACGAAATTCACCCACTCCATCACCCACCACACCATGGTGCATGAACAGCTGGCCAGCTTCTTCTCGGGCTTCCGCCGTGACGCGCACCCGATGGCGATCATGTGCGGCGTGGTCGGCGCGCTGTCGGCCTTCTATCACGACAGCACCGACATTTCAGATCCCAAGCAGCGCGAAGTCGCCAGCCACCGTCTGGTCGCCAAGCTGCCGACCATCGCGGCCATGGCGTTCAAGTACCATGTCGGCCAGCCCTTCGTGTATCCGCTGAACAAGCTCGGCTATACCGAGAACTTCCTGCGGATGTGCTTCTCGGTTCCGGCCGAGGACTATGTGGTCAATCCGGTGCTGGCCAAGGCGCTGGACACCATCTTCATCCTGCATGCCGACCATGAGCAGAACGCCTCGACCTCGACGGTGCGTCTGGCCGGTTCGTCGGGCGCCAATCCGTTTGCCTGCATCGCGGCCGGCATCGCCTGCCTCTGGGGCCCGGCGCATGGCGGCGCCAACGAGGCGGCGCTGAAGATGCTGGAGGAAATCGGCACGGTGGACCGGATTCCGGAATATGTCGCCAAGGCCAAGGACAAGAACAGCAGCTTCCGCCTGATGGGTTTCGGCCATCGCGTCTACAAGAACTACGATCCGCGCGCCAAGGCGATGCAGATCCAGGCCCATGCCGTGCTGGACGAGCTGGGCCTGCATGACGATCCGCTGCTGAAGGTGGCGATTGCGCTGGAAAAGGTGGCGCTCAGCGATCCCTATTTCATCGAAAAGAAGCTCTATCCCAATATCGACTTCTATTCCGGCATTACGCTGAAGGCGCTGGGTTTCCCCACCTCCATGTTCACCGCTTTGTTCGCGCTGGCCCGCACCGTGGGCTGGATCGCGCAATGGAAGGAGATGCTGGACGACCCGCACCAGAAGATCGGCCGGCCGCGCCAGATCTATACCGGCCCGACCGCGCGCAGCTACATCCCGATGGACGAGAGGAAGTGAGAGCGACCGGCGCGTAAGCGCGAGCATGTCCGGTGGACATGCGAGACGGAGCGAGCGCCGCGAGCTTGGGCGAGCGGCAACGGCAAACTGGCCTGGGTCGGCGGGTCGTGAAGTTTATCCTCCGACCGCGCTTTGCGCGGTTCGGGGGGCCGGCCCATGGTGAGTTATCTGTTCCACAAATTCCAGCAGCACACGGGCGGCGCGCAGGGACGGGGCTTCATCGCCCTCCCCCAGCAGCCGCCCGAATTCTTTCATGGCGTCGACTTGGGCGGCGCGCGCGCCCGCATCCATGAACAGCCGTTCCACCGCCGCTGCCAGACTTTCCGGCGTGCAGCGGGATTGCAGGAATTCCGGCACCGCCTCGCGCCCCAGGATGATGTTGATCAGGGTGATGTGGGTCACCGTCATCAGGAGTTTGGACAGGAAAAACGTCAACCCGCCCACCTTGTAACCCACCACCATGGGGGTATGCGCCAGCGCCAGTTCCGCCGTTACGGTGCCGGAGGCCGCCAGCGCGACATCGGCGGCGGCGAAAACGGCATATTTGTCCGCCTCGCCTTCGGTGACATGGAGCGGGGTGGGCCAGCCGGCCGTCGCCGCGCGCACGCGTGTCCCGACATGGGGCACGGTGGGCAGTACCGTCACCAGGCCAGGGATTTTCCTTGAGAGGATTTCCACCGCCGCGCGGAACACCGGCAGGATGAACCTGATCTCGCTCGTGCGGCTGCCCGGCAGAAGCGCCAGCATCGGCGCATCCGGCGCAATGCCCAGCCGGGCGCGCAAGGCGTCGCCGCCGCCGATCTTTTTCGCCCGCTCGATCACCGGATGGCCGACAAAGCGCGCTTTCAACCCATACTTCTCGAAGAACCGCACTTCGAAGGGAAAAAGCGCCAGCACGAGGTCGAAATAGCCGGCCATCTTCCGGGCGCGATAAGCGCGGCTGGCCCAGACCTGCGGGGCGACATAATCCACGGTGCGAATGGAGGGATCACGCTTCTTGATCCCCTGTGCCACCCGATGGGTGAAATCCGGGCTGTCGATCACCACCACCATGTCGGGCCGGGTCTGGACCGCGAAATCCACCGCTTGCTTCACGCGGCGAAGGATGGCGGGGATCGCCGGCACCACCTCGCGCAGGCCCATCACCGCGGTGGCATCCAGCGGATAAAGGCTTTGAAAGCCCTCCCGCGCCATCGCCAGTCCGCCCACGCCGGTGAAACGGAAGCGATCGCCCGCAAGCTGCTTCAGGCCCGCCATCAACTGCGCGCCCAGCGCGTCACCCGACGGCTCGCCGCAGACGATCATGATGTTGATTTTGGATTGCACAGACCCGTCTGCATTTTTTATGTGCGCATTCGCGGGCGCGTCTGCGCCGGTCACGGCTTCACGCCGATGACGAACAGGCCCAGCCGGTCAGCTTGGGCCGCGACCGCCTGCTTGTCCAGGATCAGCGCCATACCGGCTTCCACGGCGATCCCGGCCAGATGCACGGCGGCGGCATTCTTCACCGTCTGCACGCCCACCACCGGCATGTCGGTCTTGGCGTCCTGGGTCGGCTTTAATGCTTTCACCAGCACGCCGCGATTTTTGCCTGCCGTGCCGCGCAGGCTTTCGCGCAACGTGCCAATCCGCACCAGCATGGCGTCGGTGCCCTCCGCGGCTTCCACCGCCAGCGCCAGGCCTTCGCATACCGCCGCCGCCTGGCCCACATCCAGCGCGCCCAGCGCATGTACGATGCGAAAGGCCTTTTCGATATCGGCCCTGTGCTCGTCATTGGGGGTGATGGCGCCAAGCGCGCCTTCGGCCGCCACCAGCGCCGGCGCGGCTTCGGCCACACTCACCGCACGCAGGCCCTCATCCTCGCAAATGCCGACAATGAAGCGCAGCAGCGCGTCGTCACCCTTTTTCGCCGCCGCCACCGCCTTGGGCAGAAGCAGCATGCCTTTGGCGTCCAGCTTCAGTTCGGAAAATTTGGGCCGGTCCACCCGCCCCGCCATCAGCACATCGCCGGCGCCCGCCCCCTTCAAGGCCTTGATGATGCGCCCCGGCTCCCCGGGGGAAAGGAACTCATGCGGGAAATCCTTGACCCAGTTCTCGGCCACGCTTCCCACCAGCGGGACCACGAAAACACTGCGTCCCGCCGCCCGCACGGCTTCGGCCACCGCGCGGGGCAGCTCGCCGCCGCCCGCGATCAGGCCCAAAATTCTGGCCGCGCCGCCGACAGGCTCCGCTGCCGCTCCGCCCGGCGGTCGCTCCGGCACTGTCACGCCTGGTCTCCGCGGCGCCGCGCCAGGCACAGTTCCTGTTTGGCGTCGGCCAGGATGAAATCCACCATCTCGCCCACTTCCGGCACATCCGCAAAGCGCGCCCGCGCGGCGCGCGCCCGGTCGGCCACGGTACCGCCTTCCGCCGCCTGGAAAATGGCGCGGAAGCTGGCGCGCATGGCATTGATGGTGTCGCGCGAAAGCCCCCGGCGCTTGAGCCCGATCAGGTTCAGCCCCGCCAGTTCGACATGGTCGCCGAAGGCCATGGCATAGGGAATGACGTCGCGGTTGACGCCGGTAAGGCCGCCCACCATCGCCCCCCGGCCCACCCGGCAGAACTGCTGCACCGCGGCCAGGCCGCCAAAGATCACGCCATCGCCGATCTCCACATGGCCGCCCAGGGCCACGGAGTTGGCGAAGGTGACGCCCTCGCCGACATGGCAGTCATGGCCGACATGGGAATTGGCCATGAAATAGCCTTTTGCGCCGATCGTGGTCAGGCCGCCGCCCTTGCGGCTGCCCACATGCATGGAGACCATCTCGCGCAGCACGCAGTCCGGGCCGATTTCAAGCCGGCCTTCGGCAAAGTCGTTGCCGCGAATCTGGCCATCGCCACCCAGCGCCACGCCGGGATAGAGATCGCAAGCCGCCCCCACTCTGGTGATGCCGGTGACCGAAACATGGGACCTCAGGCGCGCGCCGTCTTCCAGCACCACGCGCGGCCCCACATGGCAGAAGGGCCCGATCTCGACGCCCGCGCCGATGACTGCGCCGTCTTCCACCACCGACGAAGGATGCACGGTCATCCCGCGGTGCCGTCATGGATCATGGCGCTGAACTCCGCTTCCGCGCAGAGATCGTCGCCGACAAAGACCTGGCCGGCGAATTTCCACACCGGGCCCCGCTGGCGCAGCTTCCTGACCGGCATCCGCATCAGATGGCCGGGGACCACGGGCTTGCGGAACCGCACATTGTCGATGGTCATGAAATAGACCGCGCGCGCCGCCGCCTCGCCCAGGCTGTACACCACCAGCGCGCCCGCCGTCTGGGCCATGGCCTCCACGGTCAGCACGCCCGGCATCACGGCGCGCCCGGGAAAATGACCGATGAAGTAGGGTTCGTTGAAGCTCACCGCCTTGTAGCCGGTGGCGCTTTCGCCGGGCACGATGTCTTCCAGCCGCTCCACGAACAACATGGGGGCGCGATGCGGCAGCAGCTTCTTGATCTGCTCGACACCCAGCGCCGTCGCTTCCGTCATCACGCCTGCGTCACTCATTCCTGTCCTGCCTGCGCTGCTTGCCCAGTCGCGCCACAGCATGCATTTCCCGCGCCCATTCTCTTACAGGTTTCGCGGGCGCCCCGCCATAATCGATCCCGCCCTCCAGCAGGATCGCGGAGCCGGTGCCGGCGCGCGCGCCCAGCCGCGCCCGCGCACCCACGCGGGTGTGGTCGCCGAGCCCCACCTGGCCCGCCAACACCACACCATCTTCCAGCACCACGCTGCCGGCCAGGCCGGCCTGGCCGGCGATCACGCA
>DATAWO010000152.1:0-8152 GCA_036267165.1 Rhizomicrobium sp.
GTCGGAGAGAAGCGGCCGCACGATCAGGCCTTCCTCCTGGCAGAAGGTATTGCACTTGGCGGCCACGCCCTTGGCGGCCTCGAAATTGCGCCTGGTCTTCTTGTCGGCGGAAAGCTCGACCGCGCCGATCAGGCCCACGCCATCGGCTTCGCCCACCAGGGGATGATCGCGCAACCCCGTCAGTCTCTTGAAGAAATGCGGCGCCACCTTGCGCACATGGCCGAAGGTGTCGCGGCGTTCGTAAAGCTCCAGCGTCTTGAGCGCGACGGCGGCGGCAACCGGATGGGCGCTGTAGGTGAAGGCATGCCACAACCCGCCGATGCGCACCGCTTCCTCCTCGATGATCTCCACCAGCTCCGGCGACAGCAGCACGGCGGAGATCGGCAGATAGGCCGATGACAGGGCCTTGGCGATGGACATGGAGTCGGGCTGGTAATTGTAGGTCTGGCAGCCAAAGGCATTGCCGGTGCGGCCGAAGCCGCAGATCACTTCGTCATCCACCAGATGGATGCCGTATTTGTGCAGCACCGGCGTGATCGCCTCGAAATAGCCCTTCGGCGGCACCATCGCGCCGCCCGCGCCCATCACCGCCTCCACGAACATGGCGGCAATGGTGTCGGGGCCCTCGCGCAGGATGGTGGCTTCGAGATCGGAAGCCAGACGGGCGGAATATTGCTCCTGGCTCTCGCCGTCGCGCCCACCCCGATAATAGTGCGCGCATTCCGCCCGCACGGTGAAATTGAACGGCAGGTCGAAGCTTTTGTGGAAGGAGTCCAGCCCGGTCAGGCTGGCGCTGGCCAAGGTCACGCCATGATAGGCGCGGTCGCGGGCGATGATCTTCTTCTTGGCCTTCTGGCCGCGCGCATTGGCGGCGTACCACATCAGCTTGATCTGGCTGTCATTGGCTTCCGAACCGGAATTGGCGAAAAAAACCTTGCCCACCGGAAAGGGCGCGATTTCCTTCAGCTTTTCGGCCAGCGCAACGGCGGGCTCATGGCTCTTGCCGCCGAAGATATGGGCGAAGGGCAGCTTGCGCATCTGTTCGGTCGCCGCCTCGACCAGCTCCTCCTCGCCCCAGCCCAGCGCCGTGCACCACAGCCCGCCCATCGCCTCCAGATAGTCCCGGCCGTCGGCGCCGTAGACGAACACGCCCTTGCCGCGCTCCACCACCAGGGGGCCGGTCTGGCGCAACACGGTGAGGTTGGTGAAGGGATGCAGCAGGCTCGCCATGTCGCGGGCCTGCGTGTTGGACAGGCTGGTGTTGGACAGATTTGCTTGGGGCGCGGACATCGGGCTCTCACTATCGCGGGGCGCAGGAACTTACCTTATGGTGTGCGCCGCATAAAATGTCCAAAGCCGGATTGCACCCATGCGTTTTCAACTGCTCGCCGCGCGGCTGGCCTTCGCGGGCCTGGGCCTGGCCGTCCTGACGGCCGCGGCCGCGGTGGCCGGTGTGCGGCTGGGCATGTTGTCGGATGCAGGCGCCAGCGCCCTGATGATTCCGGCCACCATTCTGGGCGCGGTGGCGCTGGTGCTGGCGCTGCTATGGCTGCGCGCGGCGCTCGCAAGCAACCAGGGCGCGGGCAAGCGGCTGGGACTGACCGCCCTGATCGGCGCCCTGGTCTTTCTTTATCAACCGCTGTCCTACGTCTATGCCGGTTTTGTGTCGCTTCCGATCCATGACGCCACCACCGATCCGGAAGACCCGCCCCAGTTCGCGGCGCTGGCGAAAATCCATCCTGCCAATTCCCGCGTCTTCGATGGCGAGCGCCATTTCCGTTACAAGGGCGAGGATGTCACCGTCGCCTATGCCCTGCATGACAAATATCCGCTCCTGACCAAGCCGCATAAGGGCCTGTTGGTGCTGCCAGGCAAAGCCTATTGGCGGGCTTATGGCGTGGTGCAGGGACTGGGCTGGACCATTGTCGACGCCAATGAAAAAGATCTTCGCATCGAGGCCACCAGCAGGAGTTTCTGGTTTGGCCGCATCTCCGACATCGTGATCCGGGTGCGGCAGGCCGGCGCCATCGGCAGCTGGGTCGATGTCCGCTCCGAAAGCCGCGAAGGCGGCGACGATCACGGCCGCAATGTGGCGCGGCTGAAAACCTTCTTCGCCTATTTCAAGCTGTAGCCTTCGGCCCCGCGCGTTATCGCGCCCTGCGCCACCAGGTGGTCGAGATGCGCCTTGACCTGCTGGGCGGCGGCGGGACGCAAGGCGGGCGGGATTTCGGGGTAAAGCTTTTCCACCAGCGCGGCGATCGCGGCACTGGCCTGGCGCAATGCATCCAGAATCTGGGCCTCGCGCATGCGGCGATGGGCGATCAGCTGTGCGAGCCAGTCGCGCGGGCTGGCGACGGGTGAACCATGGGTGGGATAGAGGATGCGATCATCCCGCGCCATCAGCTTTTCGAGACTGGCGAGATATTGCCCCATATTGCCGTCGGGCGGCGCGATCACGCTGGTGGACCAGCCCATCACATGATCGCCGCTGAACAGCGCCTGTTCCTCTACCAGCCCGTAACAGACATGATTGGCGGTATGGCCCGGCGTCGTCACGCATTCCAGCGTGAACCCGTCGCCTGTGATCCGCATGCCCTCCTCGACCTGCACATCCGGCGCAAAGTCATGGTCATGGGCTTCATCCACCATGCCTTCGCCGGCGGTTGAAGCCGCTTCAAGCGGCAGCCCATAGACCTTCGCCCCGCTCCAGGCCTTCAGCGCCGCCGCCGCCGGGGAATGGTCGCGATGGGTGTGGGTGACGAGAATATGGCTGACTGTGCGCGATCCCAGCGCATGCTTCAACGCCGCCAGATGCGCAGGGCTGTTAGGCCCCGGATCGATGACGGCAACCTTCGGGCCTGCCCCCACGATGTGGACGCCAGTGCCCCGGAAGGTGAACGGCCCCGGATTGGGGGCGAGCAGCCGCGACACCAGGGGCGACAGCCGCACTTCCAGCCCAGCGGCAACATCCAGCGAACGGTCGAAATTCACGGTTCGTTAACCCCAACTGCCCCGCCAAACCTTACGGCATGCCGGGCACGATAAGGCAATCCTTAAGGGAAAGCCGTCATCCTGCCGTCTTCTGGCTGGAACTTCGTGGGGACTTTCCGTGTCTGCTGACCGCAGCGTCCGCTTTCTGAGCGCATTGGGTGGCGCTTCCACCAGCCGGGTGCTGAACCTGTTCCGCATCGCCGCCGACAATGCGGACAATCCCGAATATCAGGAAAAGCCCCTCTTCCTGTCGCCCATCATCAACAAGGCCTTTCTCCTCAAACACCGCACCCGGGCCGACGAGACCTATCTCTTCACCAGTCCCAGGGCGGTGGCGACCAAGATCATCATTCCCTTTGACGCGACCGATCTGCGCGCGGGCGGCCGCTCGCTGTTCGTGGACCAGCGCGGCTATATCGACACCCTGCGCACGGTCGGCAACTACAGTTCCGAGAAGCTGGAGCGCGACATGGTGGTGCTTCGCCTGCTCAATGCGGTGCCGAGCCTCGACCCTTTCCTGCTGCGCGAGCATCTGCGCAACAACCAGATCGACGTGTCACCCACCTATTTCGCCATCTCCGACGGCGATCAGGAGCGGATGCACAACTTCGTCAGCCAGGAGATGTCGCAGCTGATCGCGCTGGCCGGCAGCGGCGGCAATGGCCAGTCCGGCAACCGGCTGATCTCGGCCATGCTCTCCAACCAGATCGACGAAAAGCTGGAGCCCCTGCGCCTGACCCTGGGCCTTACCGGCAACGACTTCCGCGAAGGCGTGTTCAGCTGGCGCGGCTTTCTTTACTACAAATGGTCGATGGGCAAGTTCTGGCCCGATGTGATGGGCGTGCTGCGCGAGCTCAACGCCATCAGCCCGCACGGCGCGGTGACGCCCGAGCAGAAGGTTTTCCTCTCGGGCGTCCGCCGCAACATCATCGAGATGGTGCGCGACAATGGCCAGCATGTGAACAAGTCGCTGTCGGTCTATGACGCCGCCTTCCGCGACCTGGTGGCCAGACAGACGCCCAAGACCTTCCGCGACTTCCTGTTGAGCGCGCCCTACATGTTCCTGGAACTGGGGGAAAAGCTGGGCGCCATCTCCCATATCGTCAGCTTCTGGCGCTACCGCTTCCCGCCGGGCACCCCCCCGCATGTGGATGCCGAGGAGCTGTCCGCCATCTTCCAGGATTTCTCCAGCGGCTTCGGCGAGAAGATCAAGGGGGAAAGCTCCCTGATCAAGAAGCCGGTTGTCATCGATACGACCGCCGCCTGACATATTCCCGGCATCGCTTTTTCGGATAATGTGACGGCGCCTCAGGCGGGAACTTTCCCGCGAGGCCACGCGTTTCATTTCTTTGATCGCATTTCCCCAAAGGATACCCAAGATGCTGAAGCAATTTATCAAACTGGCCTCCGCCACGGCGGTCGCCGCGATGGTCCTCGCCATCCCCGCCCAGGCCGAGTCCGACAAGGCTGAGCTGCTGCATGACGCCAACCGTGTCGTGAGCCACATGCGCCATGACCCGGCCTTCAGCCAGGCCCGCGCCATGCTGGACGGCGCGCGTGCCATTTACATCGTGCCCAAGCTGGTCAAGGGCGGCTTCATCTTCGGCGCTGAAGGCGGCGACGGTGTCTTGCTGCGGCGCACCGCGCATGGCTGGTCCACCCCGAAATTCTACGGCATGGGTTCGGCCAGCTTCGGCCTGCAGGCCGGGCTGGAACAGGCAGAACTGGTCTTCATCATCAACAGCGAGCGCGCCCTGCGCGGCATTGAGGGCGGCAACTTCAAGCTGGGCGCCAATGCGGGCCTGACGGTGGTGACGCTCTCGGGCGGCGCGGAAGGCGCCACCACCCCCCGTGGCGGCGATATCGTGGTCTGGACTTCGGCCACCGGCGCCTATGGCGGCCTGACCTTCAATGGCTCGGTGATCAAGGCGGATGACGACGAGAACGCCACCCCGGCCACCGGCCCGGAGGCCCAGGCGCTGCGCAAGAACCTGGCCAGCCTCTGACGTCTTTGACAGGTTACAGTTGAGGAGTAGGCTTGGGGCGTCCGGAAAACCGGGCGCCCCATTCCTTTCTTTGGCTACACAGAGGAAACCCCATGAAAAAGATCGCCTTGCTTGCCGCTTGCGCGGCCCTGACCGCCACGCCCGTGCTGGCCGACACCGCCGCCGAGCTTTCCATCGCCCAGACTCATGCAGGCTTGGCCGCCAAGGCCACCGACCTCAAGATGGTGCAGATGCATCTGCACCATGCCGTGAACTGCCTGGTCGGTCCCGGCGGCGCCGGTTTCGACCCCTCGAACGCCAATCCCTGCGCCAAGGCGGGCAATGGCGCGATTCCGGATTCCACGGATGCCGCTCAGAAGGCCAAGCTGCAGGCCGCCGTAGCCGACGCTTCGCAGGGCTTAAGCGCCACCGACGTCGCCACCGCCCAGAAGGCGGCGATGACAACCGCGGACGCAATTGGCGCCGCGAAATAGCCCCTCCGGTCTTCGCTGGGTGAGCGTGGCGATCAAGCCACGCGAACGGGCCAGCTACGACCACCTCCCCCTATGCAAACGCGCTAAAGCGCGTGCGGGGGAGGACAATCTAATAAAGGGCCGTCTTCGGGCGGCCCTTTTGTTTTCAGGGATCAGCCGGATCCGGCGGCGTTGTCGGCCCGAACAGCCACAAACGAATGGCGATATGCGGCCCCCGCCCGCTCTGGCTCGCATGGTTCATGGCGATATTGATCTGGGCCTCGGCGCGTTCGAGCGCCGCGCTGGCCTTCGCGTCCACCCGTTCGTCAGTGAAGGCCTGATGCAATGCCGGCTTGATCTGGGTCATGGCCTGCGCGATGGCGGCATGGACCTGCGGCATTGCCTGCTGCACCGCCTGCATGGTCTGGCGATCGGCCCGCGCCTCCATGGCGGCGCGTTCGACCTGCGGCCTTATGCCGGCCATGCTGTCGCGCACTTGTGCCACCGCGGCATCGATCCTGGCCTGTTCATCCGGCGTCAGCGTGTCGCCGTCGAGCTTCACCGCGATGTGATGGTGGTGATGCACGGGCCGCGTGGGCGACGTGGCGGGTGCATCGGGGGCGGGCGGCACCTGGGGTGACGCAGCGGCCACGACGTGCGGCGTGACTGGCGGAGCAGCGGCGTCCTCCTGCTGCTGTGCGATGGCGGGACGCATGACGGCCAGCGCCATGGCGGCAGCTGAACCTAGCCAGACGATCTTGAAGGCGTCCAGGACGCGCACGCCGTCTCGTGACGGCGCCGGCGACAGGACCGACTTCACCTGCGCTTCCAGCGACGGCGCCGCCATGGCGACAGCGGGCAGGCGCAAAGTCTGTCCGGCAAGCTGCAACAGCTCAGCCGCGTAATCAGAGGCGCGCATGCCACCGGCCAGCACGGCATTGTCGGCGGCGATCTCGGCTTCGCGGCGCATGCTGCGCGCCGCCAGCCAGAGCAGCAGATTGGGCCAGTAGAAAGCGCACACCACCTGCGACAGCAGCTGGCTGAGACAGTCGCGGCGCTTGAGATGCGCGCGCTCATGCGCCAGCACCGCATCCAGCCGGCTTTGCGGCCAATGCGCGGCTGCATGCGGCAACAGGATCAGCGGCCTGATCCAGCCGAAGGCCAGCGGGCCATCATCGGCCAGGCGCACATCGCGCATGTCTTCGAACGGCACACTGTCACGGCACAGGCGATGAAGACCGAACAGTCCCAGCCCCAGCCGCGCCAGATGCAGGCCAGTGCCCAGGAGCCAGGCGGCGGTCAGGAAAGGCAACGCATCGGTCCAGCTCCAGCCGCGCGGCGCGGCAGCCGCCATGGGCAGGGACGGCGCCGCATCGGTAGCCTGGGGCAGCACGATCTGCGGCGGCACGATCAGGGCCAGCAGCGGCAGCACCAGCAGCACCCCGAACAGCGCCAGCCAGACCAGGTGGCGGGTGGCAGCGCAGCGCGGCAACAGGGGCATCAGCGCCCAGGCGAACAAAGGCAGGAACAGCGAGGCGGAAAAACACCAGCCCGCGATCAGAGCCACGTCGGTCATCGTCCTTCCTCCCGCGCCTTGTCGATCAGCTGGGCCAGGCGGTCGAGCTCCTCCTGGGTCACGTCCTCGCGCGACAGGAGTGCGGCCACCACTTTCTCGATGGAATTGCCGTAGAAGGTCTTGAGCAGGCTCTCGACCGCGCGCCGGCCCATCTGTTCGCGCGCCACCAGCGGCTGATAGACATAGCGGGTGCCGTCGGTGCGGTGGCGGATATGGCCCTTGCGCTCCAGGATGGTGAGATGGGTGCGGATGGCGGTGTAGGTGGGAGGATCGGCGATTTCCTCCAGGATCTGGGCGGCGGTAGCCTCCCCCCGCTTGTAGAGCGCCTCCATGATCTCGCGCTCGCGGCGGCTGAACTTGTCCTTGGGGGCCTGCTTCTTCGCCATGCCAAAAAATTGGCAGAAGGCGTGGAACCTGTCAACGGATTTGGGGACGACGACTGCATCAGATGCAGGTGCACAAAGCCGTTGCGCACCCTATATTCCGCTCATGGCCCACAATAACGGCATGGTTCCCCGCTCAAGGAAGACGCGCGCCCAGAAAACTGCTTCTGGGGGCATGAGCGACAATGCCGCCAGGTTCCAGGCCGCGGTGGACGCCATTGCCCTGAAACCCGAGGCCGATCCCGCCATCGACCCGGCCTATCAGACCGTGCCGATCAGTGAATTTGTGCCGCACCGCCCCGCCCGGCCCGAGAAGTCCGAGGGCGGCAAGAAGTTCAAGCTGGTCTCGGACTATGTCCCGGCCGGTGACCAGCGCACCGCCATTCCCGAACTGGTGGCGGGGGTCAATGCCAATGAGCGCGACCAGGTGCTGCTGGGCGTCACCGGCTCGGGCAAGACCTTCACCATGGCCAAGATCATCGAGGCCACCCAGCGCCCCGCCCTGATCCTGGCGCCCAACAAGACCCTGGCCGCCCAGCTCTATAGCGAGTTCAAGACCTTCTTCCCCGAAAACGCGGTGGAGTATTTCGTCAGCTATTACGACTACTACCAGCCGGAAGCCTATATCCCGCGCACCGACACCTATATCGAGAAGGATTCCTCGATCAACGAGGAGATCGACCGCATGCGCCATTCGGCGACGCGGGCGATCCTGGAGCGCGATGATGTGATCATCGTGGCGTC
>DATAWO010000153.1:0-15055 GCA_036267165.1 Rhizomicrobium sp.
CGCCAACATCACCATCTTCATGGCGGCGGTGATGTATGCCGGGGGTTTGGCGCTGTCGGGCTTTTTCGGCTGGCCGCTGCTCGCCTGCATCATTGGCACCGGACTGTTTGCCGGCATCTGGGCGGTCTATGGCGGCCTCAACACGGTGGCCTGGACGGGTGTGTTCACCGCCATCGTCAAGATCGGCGGCGTGACCCTGCTGACCGTGCTGGCGTTGAAGGCGATGACGCCCTCGGGCGGAGTGATCGACGGGTTCGTCAAGGTGATCCGCGACAATGTCGCCGATCACGGCATCTGGCACCGGGCGCTGGTGGCCAGCGCGCCGCATCTCACCCAGTATGGCGCCTATAACCGGCTCACCGTGTTCCAGCCACCGGACCATCCGCTGACGCCCTGGACCGGCACCTTCTTCGGCTTCCTGGCGGTGGGCGTGTGGTACGGGGTGATGAACCAGTTCATCGTCCAGCGCGTGCTGGGGGCGCGCGACATCTGGCATGCCCGCATGGGCATGGTGATGGCCGGCTATGCCAAGCTGTTTCTGCCGCTGATCATCGTGCTGCCGGGCCTGATCCTGTTCTCCCGCCATCCCGAATTCATGCTGGGCAACTGGGCCGACGCCAATCATCGCGCCGATGGCGGCTTTATCGTGCTGGTAAGAGAGTTTTTTCCGACGGGCCTGCGCGGGCTGTTGCTGGCGGTTTTGATCTGCGCGGTCCAGTCCACCGTCAGCTCGGTGGTCAATGCCACCGCCGCAATCCTCACCCTGGACATCTATGTGCCGCTGATCAATCCGCATGCCTCGGAAAAGCAGAAAGTCCGCTTCGGCATCTGGTCCTCGATGGTGGCGATCCTGGCCGGCATCGCCATGGCCATCGCCATCAGCCGGATGAGCGCGGGCATCTATCAATATATGCAGACCATCAATGCCCTGGTGGCGCCCCCCTTCGCCGCCATCCTGTGGGTGGGATTGCTGTGGAAGCGCACCAATGGCGCCGGCGCCGTCGCCGCCATCATTGCCGGTTTCGCCAGCGGGCTTGCCCTCAAGTTGATCGGCTATCTCTGGGTCATGCCCGGCTGGTTCTATCCTTTCGGCAACCAGGCGCCGGTCTGTCTCTTGGTTTCGGCGCTGGCCTGCATCGCCGGCACCCTGATCCACCCCGCGCCCACCCCGGGAACCGAGGCAAATCCGGTCACTTTCTGGAATTCGGGCGAAACCCTGCGCGCCGGGCTGGGCGAACGCTGGTACCAGAGCGTGGTGCTGTGGGCTGGGCTGTCGCTGGTGCTGACCCTGGCCGGCATGGTGGTATTCTCGCAACTCTTCTTCCCGACAGGACACTTTTCGACAGGACACGGGCCATGACCAAGAAAAACCTTTCCGACCTGGTGATCCGCCACAGCGAATTCAAAGGCGGGATCGGCGTGGCGCGCGCCGACATCACCCCGCCCGCCGGCATCTATGCCCGTTCCTGGGGCAGCGCCTTGCATGACGCGGCCGAAGGCATCCATCGCCCGCTGGTGACCACCTGTCTTTATTTTCGCGGCGGCGATCCTGAGCTGGAATTATACCTGCTCTGCTTCGATCTGGGCTGGTGGTACGACAATGCTCATGAGCGCGAGATCCGCGAACGCATTCTGGAACAATCCGGCATCCGCGACGACCAGCTGGTCACCCATATGGGCCATACCCATGCGGGACCGGCTTCCAATCTGCAGAATCTCGAACGCCAGGGCGGACATCTGATCCCCGCCTATCGCGAGAAGATCGTGGAAGGCGCGGTGGCCGCGCTGAAGGGCGCTAAAGCCGATGTCCAGCCTGCGGTGGCGACATGGGGACAGGGCCGCTGCGATCTGGCCCGCAACCGCGACCTGGTGCTGGACAGCGAGACCTTCCTTTGCGGCATCAATCCCGAAGGTCCGACCGACGACACCGTGCTGGTCGGCCGCGTTACCGATGCAAACGGCAAGATCATCGCCACCATGGTCAACTATGCCTGCCATCCGGTGTCCCTGGGCGGCGGCAACAAGCTGATCTCGCCGGACTATTACGGCGCCATGCGCGAGGTGGTGGAACGCGACACCGATGGCGCGCCCTGCCTGTTCCTGCATGGCGCGTCCGGCGACATGACGCCGCTGCGGTCTTACGAAGCCGATACGGCCATCGCCGACCAGAACGGCCGCCAGCTCGGCTATGCCGCGCTTTCGACCTTGACCGGCATGCTGCCGCCGGAGCAGGAACTGGCCTTCGACCGCATCGAGGATTCCGGCGCGCGGCTGGGGCGCTGGTCCTTGCGTCCCAAGCCCGCCAGCACAAAGCTGGTCAGGACAGTTTCGGATACCGAGCTTCCCTATGTGGACCTGCCCACCGAGGCCGAGCTTCTGAAAGCGCTGGAGAGTTGTACCGACCGTCCCCTGAAAGAACGGCTTGAGCGGCGGCTGATGGTCCGCCGCGATGTGGGCGACGGGACATCGCGCAAGGTGCGCATGACCTTGTGGCAGATCGGCGATGCCTTTCTGGTGGGCGCGCCGGCCGAACCCTACAGCGCCTTCCAGAAGGAAATCCGTGCCCGCTTTCCCGGCCATGCCGTGATGGTGCTCAACATCGTCAATGGCAATATCGGCTATCTGGCACCGGCCGAGACCTATGACAAACCCGGCCTCTACCAGATCAAGATTTCCCTGTTCAGACCTGGCTGCATGGAGCAGGTGATCGAGGATACGGCCAAGACCCTCAAACAGCTTGAAACCGCCCATGGATAAGCCCCCCTCTCCAGGAAATATCTCGTCTGAGACGGTTCTGCAGAACAACCGCCGCTACATTCCCGGCGGGATTTCCTCGGTCAACCGCAGCATCGATCCCGCCATCACATTTGTGAGAGGTGAGGGCGCCTATCTGTGGGACAGCGAGGGAAAACGCTATATCGACTATCACGCGGGCTTCGCGCCCTACTTCCTGGGGCACAATTTCACGCCCATCAACCAGGCGGCGGCAGCGGCGCTGGCCGATGGCGATAGCCTGTTCGGCGCCGGCCCTTCGATCGCCGAGGGGCGGCTGGCGCAGCTGATCTGCGAAAATGTTCCGGCGGCGGAAAAAGTCACCTTGCTTAATACCGGCAGCGAGGCGACGTCGCTGGCCATTCGCATCGCGCGCGCTGTGACGCGGCGCTCCCATATCATCGTGATGCAGGGCGGCTATAACGGCAATCACGACGAACTGGCCTGCAATGTGTTCAACACACTGGCCGATATCGGCCCGCGGGTGTCGCCGGGCGAATATCCGCTCAGGCCCTTGGGCGCCGGCACCACCATCGCCCAGACGCACCTCACCCATGCGGTGAATTACAATGATCTGGAATCGGTACGTTATATCTGCCGCCGCTTCCCGGTCGCGGCCCTGATCACCGAACCTGTGCTGCAGAATATCGGCGTGGTCCGGCCGCAGCCCGGCTATCTGGAGGGCCTGCGCGATCTGGCCGACGAGTTCGGCTTCCTGCTGGTGTTCGACGAGGTCAAGACCGGCTTTCGCCACGCGGTGGGCGGCTATGGCGAGATCAGCGGCGTGCAGCCGGATCTGGTGGTCTTTGGCAAGGCGATCGCCAATGGCTTTCCGCTGGCGGTGGTGGGCGGCAAGGCGGAGTATATGGACTCCATCATCGACCCCGATCCCTCGCGGCGCCCCTTTGTCGCCGGCACCTATAACGGCCATCCCGTGGCGGTGGCCGCGGCGATCGAGACGGTGCGCTATCTGGTCGCCAATCGCGGCACGCTCTATCCGCGCATGGAAGCGATGGGCGCCGAAATTGAGGCCGGTATCATGGACATCTTCGCCCGCCGCGGCATCACCGCCTGCGTGGCGCGCCAGGGCTCGGCCTTTTCCTTTTATCTGATGGAAAAGCCGCCGGCCGATCTGCATGACATCATCCAGGGCCATGACTTCAACCGCGACGTGGCCCTGCGCCGCGCCCTGATCCAGCGCGGGGTGTTCTTTGTGCCCATCGCCACCAAGCAGTGCTCGCTGTCGGCGGCGCACACCACTGATGACGTCGCCTTCACCCTGGAGCAATTCGAAAGCGCCGTTGCCGCCGTCTGGTAAGACGCTATAGTCCTGCCCAAAATCAATCGTCTGGGGAGTCGCTCATGAAACGCATCTGGCTGGCCGCGCTGGTCCTTGGCCTTTCCGGCGCCGCGCTGGCGCAACCGATGCGGCAGTTGTCCAGCCAGCCGCTGGCGCCCACCGACATCCAGATTCCGCCGCGCAAGCTCGCCGCACCTGTGCCGGCGCTGCTGCAGACCCGCGCGCATGAGATCTATTCCACCACCTGCTCGGGCTGCCATGGCATCACCGCCCAGCCCGGCGCCAAGGGCCCCAGCCTGTTCTCGGAAGATTTCCTGAACAGCCATACCGACGCCCAGATCGTGCAGGCGATCACTGACGGCGTGCCGGGCACCGCCATGCCCAGCTTCAAGACCCTGCTGTTTCCCGACGAGATGGCGCAGATGCCGGCCTATCTGCGCATCCGCGGCGGCATCGTGAACCGCCATGTCGGACCCGTCCCTGACATCAACGGCAAGGTGTTCAACAGCCAGAAGGCGACCTTCAAGGTCGAGACCCTGGTCAAGGGCCTGGATCAGCCCTGGGGCATGGCCTTCCTGCCCGATGGCCGCATGATCTTCACCGAGCGTGCGGGGCGCCTGCGCTTCATGGATAAGGACGGCAAGATGTCCGATCCGGTGAAAGGCACGCCCAGCGTGTTCGTGCGCCAGGATGGCGGCATGTTCGATGTGGCGCCGTCGCCCGACTATGCCAAAACAGGGTGGATCTATCTGTCCTATTCCAGCGTGCCGCCGGGCTATACGCCAGAGCCGGGCAGCGAAAACGCGCCCAATCTGGCGCCACCGACCATGACCTATATCGTGCGCGGCAAGGTCAACGCCAACAATGAGTGGGTGGACCAGCAGATGCTGTTCAATCCGCCGCTGGAATATTTCCGCAACAGCGCCGACCATTACGGCACGCGTTTCCTGTTCGATCACAAGGGGCATTTCTTCTGGTCGATGGGCGAGCGCCACGACATGCAGATGTCGCAGTTCCTGGGCGCGCCGCTGGGCAAGATTCATCGCATGAACCTGGATGGCTCGATCCCGAAGGACAATCCTTTCGTCCATACGCCGGGCGCGCTGGGCAGCATCTGGAGTTATGGCCACCGTAATCCCGAAGGTCTGGCCTATGATCCCGCCACCGGTATCCTGTGGGAGACCGAGCATGGTCCCACCGGCGGCGATGAGGTCAACATCATCGAGCCCGGCAAGGACTACGGCTGGGGCGTCGCAAGCCAGGGGCTGGAGCCAGGGGTCAATCACACCCACATGCCCGGCATGACCGATCCGATCACCTTCTTTAATCCCTCGATCGGGCCCAGCGGCATCACCTTCTATACCGGCGACAAATTTCCGGCCTGGAAGGGCAACCTGTTCATCACCGGCATGGTGGGCGAGAAGCTGATCCGGATGGAGATCAAGGGCCGCCAGATCCTGTCGCAGGAGCCGGTGATCTCCGGCTATGGCCGGGTGCGCGATGTGCTGACCGGGCCGGACGGCTATATCTATGTGCTGCTCCAGAACATGAATGGCGATCCCGTTGGCGGCTCCATCGTCCGGCTGGTGCCCGCCAATTAAGGGCGTCTGACCAAGCTGGGGCCAGATTGAACGCCTGTGCCGAAGGGATTTTGCGGGCTGGGCAGGAGAAAGGCGCAGCCCGTATCGGCAATACGGGCAAGCCTTTCGACGAACCCAGGACGCAAAAGACCCCGGCCCTTCGGGTTGCATTCTGGCGGGCGCCCGCGGCGTCGCCGCGCTCGACCGTATTGCCCGATACGCCCTTCGCGCGGCTTCTGGCGGATTGCCTCGCCGGAATGCAACACAGACGATTCAATCTGGCCCCAACTTGGTCTAAGCTTCCCTCCAACGACGCCCAAACGGGCGCAAATGGATGGGGAGCAGCATGAAACGGCGTGATTTCCTGACCGGTGCCGCGGCAGTGGCCGCCGGCGCCATGACCTTGCCGCCCCTGGCCTGGGCGCAGGAAAAGTCGAAACTCAAGATCACGGGCATCCGGCTGGTGAAGCTTGCCCCGCGCAATCCGCCACCGAGCTACACGCCCGCGCCCCGCTCCTGGTCCACCCAAGGGGTGGAAGTGTCGGCGCCGCCCAATATCTATCCGGAGTTCAAGCCCACGCGCAGCCTGTTCGCGGCCAAGAACGTGCCCAGCTTCACGGTGGAAGTGACCACCGACAAGGGCATCACCGGCTATGGCGAGGGTGGGGCCGGTGGCGGCGCCATCGTGATGGGCCATCTGGCCGACCTGATGATGGGGCGCGATCCCTTCGACATCGAGCGCAACTGGGACATCAACTGGCGCGTCACCGAATCTTATGGCCAGGAGGGTGTGACCATGAACGCCATCTCCGGTTTCGACAATGCGCTGTGGGATATTGTCGGCAAGGCGCTGGACGTGCCGGTCTATGTGCTGCTGGGCGGCGAGACCAAGCCGCGCATTCCGGCCTATTGCACGGGCAACGATATCGAACAGCATGTCGAGCACGGCTTCACCCGCGTGAAGGTGGCGATGCCGTTCGGACCCATCAGCGGCGAGGAAGGCAAGCGCGGCAATCTCGAACTGGTGGCGCGGGCGAGGAAGGCCGTGGGCCCCGATGGCGATGTGATGTGTGACTGCTGGATGTCGTGGGACGAGCAATACACCATCGAGATGTGCAAGCTGATGGAGCCCTATCGGGTGAAGTGGGTGGAGGAAGTGCTGCCGCCCTATGACTTCGAAGGCTTTGGCCGCCTGCGCCGCAAGATCACCTCCACCAATATCGCCACGGGCGAGCATGTCTATGGCCGCTATGGCTTCCGCAAATTGCTGGAAGCCGATGGCGCCTCGATCTGGCAGCCGGATGTGACCTGGTGCGGCGGCATGACGGAGTTGCGCCGCATCGGCGCGCTGGCCGAGGCCTATGACATCACGGTCAATCCCCACACCGGCGGCACCAATGGCGCCTGTCACTGGTCGCTTTCCCACGTCAATGGCCAATGGGCGGAGTTGTTCATGCCGTCGCCGGGCGGCCCCAAACAGGTCTATGACATGTTCGACAAGCAGTATGAGGTCACGCACGGACCAGAAGGCCTTTACATGCATCCCAGCCGCACACCGGGCTGGGGCTGGGATGTCGTCGCGACGCCGATCTGATGAAAAAAAGTCTGATGAAAAAGCTGCCGGTTGCTTTCGCCGTTTTGGTTGGTGTTCTGGCCGTGTCGCGCGCCCATGCGCAGGAGCCTTTTGCCGCCGCCCGGAATGATTTCAACAAGACCTGCGCCGTCTGCCACGGCGATGGTGGTGGTGGTGGCGACCGCGCCCCGGCGCTGGCCGACAATCCCGATCTCCGGCGCCTGGATGCCGGCGGCATCGCCGCCATCATTCGCCGCGGCATGCCGGGCGGCATGCCGGCCTTCGCCAGCCTGCCCCAGGCCCAAGTGACACAGATCGCCACCTGGCTCAAATCCATGAATGAGTCCGCGCTGCGCAAGGCGCCGCCGGAACAGGTGGCGGCGGGCGAGAAATTCTTCTTTGGCGGTGGTGGCTGTTCCGGTTGTCACATGGTCAGGGGCCGCGGCGAAAGCAAAGGGCCCGATCTTTCCGGGATCGGCGCGCGCACGACCTTGAAGGAAATCAACGCCTGGCTGGACAATCCCACCAGCCAGATGGGCATCAAGACCCTGGCGGTATGCCCCTTCTGGGCTTTCTGTCCGGATTTCCAGTGGGCGATCGCCGATGTGGCGCTGAAGGATGGCGGGCATTTGCGCGGCTATCTGCGCGGCCAGACCGAACATGAAGTGCAGATCCTGGACATGGAGGGCAAGCTGCATCTGCTGGATGCTTCGCGATACACTTCGGTGACGCGCGAACCGCAGTCCGCCATGCCGGTATTGCACGCGACCGCCGATCAGCGCCGTGACCTGCTGGCCTATCTGTCAAGCCTGGCCGGCGTGGAAGAGGGGCCGCTCACCACCCCCAGTGCGCCGATAACGCAAGCCGACATAGACCAGATCATGAAGCCGAAGCGTGGCGACTGGCCCAGCTATAATGGCGGGCTGGACGGCAATCGCTGGTCGGCGCTCGACCGGATCACGACCGCCAATGTCAAGAATCTTCAGCCGCAATTTGTCTTCGCGCCTGGCGGTTCCGGCCTGGAAGGTACGCCGGTGGTGATTGGTGATGTGATGTATGTCACCGGCGGTACGCGGGTCTGCGCCCTGAATGCCAGGACCGGCGCGCCGATCTGGTGCAGCGCCCGCAACAACGGCATCGCCTCCACCCCCAAAAGCGCGCCCGCGCCGGTCGGTCCCAATCGCGGCGTGGCGGTGCTGGGCGACCGCGTCTTCTATATCTCCGATGACGCCTATCTGGTCTGTCTCAACCGGCTCACCGGCGCGGTGATGTGGAGCGTGTGGCTGCCCGAGAAAGGTGCGGCCGGAAAATTCTACAGCTCGATGGCGCCGATGGTGGTGGGTGATCAGGTCGTGGCCGGCATCGCCGGCGGCGACAGCCCGATGCGCGGTTTCCTGGCCGCCTATCATCCCGACAGCGGCAAGCTCGCCTGGCGCTTCTATACCATCCCCAAGCCGGGCGAGCCTCTGGCCAAGACCTGGATCGGCCGGGCGCTGACCACCGGCGGCGGCGCCACTTGGTCCACCGGCTCTTATGACGCTGAAACCGGCACGCTCTACTGGGCGGTGGGCAATCCCTATCCCGATACCGATCCCGATGAGCGCGGCGGGCGCAATCTCTACACCAATTCGGTGATCGCGCTGGATGCCAGGACCGGCACATTCAAGTGGCATTTCCAGTTCACGCCCTATGACACCCATGACTGGGACGCGACCCAGCCGCTGGTGCTGGCGGACGCCAACTGGAAGGGCCAGCCGCGCAAGCTGCTGTTGTCGGCACAACGCAGCGGCGTCTTCTATGTGATCGACCGCACCAACGGCCAGTTCCTGCTGGCCAAGCCCTTCGTCAAGAAGGAAACCTGGTCCAGGGGTTTTGAGAAGGATGGCACGCCCATCATGGTGGCCGGCAACACCCCCACGGTGGACGGCACCATAACCTGTCCGGGCGTGCGCGGCGCCACCAACTGGTACGCCCAGTCCTTCGATCCCCAGACCGGCCTTTTCTACGTGATGGCGGCGGAGGATTGCGGCATCTATCGCAAGACCGGCAAGATCTTCGGGCCCAATCCCGATCCCGCCGATGTGGGCACGCGGCTGGTCCGGGCGCTGAACATCCAGACCGGCGACGTGACCTGGGAGAAGTTGTTGGTCGGGCCGCAGGAGACCAACTATACCGGCGTGCTGACCACGGCCGGCGGCTTGCTGTTTCATGGCGAGACCGGCGGCGACTTCGCCGCGGTGGACGCCAAAACCGGCCAGACGCTCTGGACCTTCCGCGCCAATGACAGCTGGCGGGCCTCGCCCATGACCTACATGGTGGATGGCCGGCAGTATGTGGCGGCGATGGACTCGACCAATCTGTTCAGCTTCGCCTTGCCCAATTGAATTGTCATTCCGGGCGCGGCGCAGCATGAAATGTTGCGCCGCCGACCCGGGATCCAGCCCTGCGAATGGATTCCGGCTCGCGCGCTTCGCGCTTGGCCGGCATGACAATTTCTTGAGGAAATTTATTCCAGCATCTTTTCCAGGGTGGCGAGCTCGTCGGCCTCGCGCGCGGGCTTGTCCCAGCGGATGCGGTTGATGCGGGGAAAGCGCATCGCCACGCCCGACTTGTGGCGGGTAGAACGCTGCAGGCCCTCGAAGGCGATTTCCAGCACCAGGCCGAAATCCTTGTCGGCACGGACCGAACGCACAGGTCCGAAGCGCTCGATGGTGTTGTCGCGAACGAACTTGTCCAGCAACTTCAGCTCCTCATCGGTGAAGCCGAAATAGGCCTTGCCCACCGGCGTCAGGCTGCGCGCGCCATTGGCGTCTTCGCGCCACACCCCGAAGGTGAAATCGGAATAGAAGCCGCTGCGCTTGCCATGGCCGCGCTGGGCATACATCAACACGGCGTCAATCAGGCGCGGATCGCGCTTCCATTTGAACCAGGGGCCCTTGGGCCGGCCCGGTTCGTAGATGCTGTCCCAGCGCTTGAGCATCAGCCCTTCGGCGATTTGCGGATCGCCCCGGGGCGGTTGGGCGCGCAACCCGGCCAGTTCTTCCCAGCGCGCAAAAGGCTGCAACGGCGACAGGTCGATGCGCGGATTGTCGAGACGGGCAATGAAAGCCTCAAGCCGCTTGCGGCGCTCGGAAAACGGCAGCGCGCGCAGGTCGTCGCTGCCATCCATCAGCAGGTCATAGGCGCGGATGCCGGCGGGAAATTTCGCCAGCAGCCTGGCATCGGCGGTCTTGCGGTTCAGCCGCTGCTGCAGATCACCGAAGGGCGCGGCATGGCCATCCTTGAAGATCAGCAGCTCGCCGTCGATCACGCCGTCGAACTCCAGGGCCGCGATCACATCGGGAAAGGCAGCGGCGATGTCCTCGCCGGTTCGGCTGTAAAGCCGGCGCTGGCCGCCTTCATGGGCCGCCTGCACGCGGATGCCGTCCCATTTCCATTCCGCGGCATAGTCGGCCGCCCGATAGCGGGTAAAATCGGTGGCCTCGTCGATCGCTTGGGCCAGCATGACGGGGCGGAAGCGCGCCGGGGCTTCGGCGCTGGGCCGGTCGCTGCGCTTCTCCAGCCAGGCCAACAGGTCGCCATAGGGCGGTTCCTGGCTGTGCCACACTTCTTCTATGTCGCTGATGGGCACATCGCCCAGCGCCGCCAGCGCCTGCTTGGCCAGCCGCGCCGACACGCCCACCCGCAGGCCACCGGTCAGAAGCTTCAGCAACGCCCAGCGGCCGGTGGCGTCCAGTGCGTCCAGCCAGCGTTCCAGCAGCTGCGGCACTTCGCGGCGCGAGGCGGTGCGCAAGGATTCCACCACCTCGGGCAATTCCGGCTCGCGGTTGGCGCCGGGCTTCGCCGGCCAGACCAGCGCCACGGTTTCCGCCAGGTCGCCGACGAAATCATAGGACAGCGCGAACAGTTGCGGATCGAGCCGGGCTTCCGCCGCCTTGCGGATGAAGCCCGGCTTGGCGGCGTCGAAGCTCAGCGCGCCGGTCAGCGATGCCAGCGCCCAGCCCCTTTCCGGATCGGGCGCCGTACCCAGATAGTCGCGCAGCAGGGTGAGCTTGGCGTTGCGTGACGGCGTGAAGGCCAGCTGATCGAGCAGGCGGGCGAAGGCCTTCATTCGTCTTCGTCCTCATAGCCCGCGATCTCCAGTGCCGTTGCCGATATCCCGTTCAGCGATGCCCAGCGCAGCAGCGCCTCCTCGCTGCCATGGGTGATCCAGAGTTCGTCCGGCCTGAGTTCACCGGCCGTGAGCGTCAGTTCGTCCCAGTCGGCATGGTCCGACACCACCAGCGGCAACTCGACATGACGCTGACGGGCGCGCGCCCTGACCATCATCCAGCCCGAGGCGAAAGCGGGAATGGGATCGGCGAAGCGCCGGGCCCATTTGTCGGCAATGGCCGAAGGCGGCGCCAGCACGATCTCGCCCGGCAACGCATTTCGCGCATTGTCGGTGGCGGGCGCCAGCACGCCCAGGTCCACGCCATGGCGCTGGTACAGCGCGTTCATGCCGGCCAGGGCGCCATGCATGTAAAGCGTCTTTTCGTAGCCGGCCTCGCGCAGCAGGCGGATAATGCGCTGCGCCTTGCCCAACGCATAGGCGCCTACCAGATGGGTGCGTTCGGGAAACAGCGCCACCGATTTCAGCAGTTTTGCGATCTCGTCTTCCGAGGGCGGAAAGCGGAACACCGGGAGGCCGAATGTCGCCTCGCTGACGAAGAGGTTGCAGGCGACCGGCTCGAAAGGCGGGCAGGTGGGATCGCGGCGACGCTTGTAATCGCCCGAAACCACCCCGGTCATGCCCTTCCAGCGCAGCACGGCCTGCGCCGAGCCCAGCACATGACCGGCCGGCACCAGGGTCACATCCACGCCGCCACGCGCGGTCGTCTTGCCATAGGGGGCGGCTTGCGTGGCGCCGGCGAAATCCTCGCCATAACGGGCCGCCATGATGGCCAGGGTCTCGGGCGTCGCCAGCACCGCGCCATGGCCGGATCGCGCATGGTCGGAATGGCCATGGGTGATCACTGCCTGGGCGACAGGCCGCACCGGATCGATGTGAAAATCGCCCGGCGGGCAGTAAAGCCCTTCCGGCGTATTGCGCAGGAGTTGGCGGAACCCGGCCATGAAAGGGGAACGTGCCAGTCCTGGCTTGGGTTCGCCAGCCGCCCACAGCCTAACCCATTGATAAACCTGAGAGCAGGCCAAGGTTCTTTGGTCTTTGCGAATGAAGTTGCGAATGACTTGCAAATTTCAGGCAAGTATGTTTTTAAGGCCCTCGCAAGTGAGGGGTCAGGATGTCGGGCAAGCCCGCCAAATCATCCAGCAAGCCGGTCAAGCGCATCGCCATCCGTGAAATCCTGGATGGCGGCCGCGAGGCAGTCCTGCTGCATGACGGTACCGAGTACCGCCTGCGCCTCACCAGCAACGGCAAGCTGATACTCACCAAGTAGCAGCCCGCCGTTCCATAGCGCACCAAGCCAGCCCCCTCACAGGACGCCAGCCAGGTCGAAATGCTGAACCAGAGGGGTCCTGTCTCGTGTCTGTCATATCCCCATCATTCAAATTCCGAGTCCTGTCGGGCGCATCGCTCACCGTGCTCGGAGCGCTGATGCTGACCGCGCCGGCCCGCGCCCAGCAGCCATCCCAGCCGGTCCAGCTCGGGCCGGTTTCCGTCAGCGACGATGCCGACAAGAATGGGCAGAGCCATCCCACGCCCATCACCACCATGCCGACCACCAGCGTGCAGGACACGCCCCAGTCGATGAATGTGATCACGAGCGAGGTGATGAAGGAGCAGGCCGTCTCCTCCCTGGCCGATGCGCTGAAGAATGTGCCCGGCATCACCATCGCCATCGGCGAAGGCGGCACGCTGGCCGGCGACCAGTTCAAGATCAACGGTTTCGACGCCAAGGACGACGTCTATCTCGATGGCTTGCGCGATTTCGGCGCCTACAACCGCGACGCTTTCGACTATGACGAAGTCCAGGTGCTGAAAGGCCCGTCGGGCCTGATGTTCGGGCGCGGCACGGTGGGCGGCGCCATCAATACCGTCTCCAAGACGCCCTTCCTGGCCGACAAATATGTCGGCCATATCGAAGGCGGCAATGGCGGCCATGTGCGCGGGCTGGCCGATCTCAACTATCAGCTCTCCGACACCGCGGCGGTGCGCCTGAACCTGATGTACACCGACACCGGCGTGGTCGACCGCGACCTCACCCACTCCACCCGCTGGGGCATCGCGCCCTCGATCGCACTGGGCCTGGGCACCGACACCAACTTCTCGCTCAGCTGGATCCATCAGCAGAATGCCGACCGCCCCGATTACGGTATCGTGGTGGCCTCGCCGCCCAACTCGATCTATGCCGAACCCGCCAGCCAGTTCGGTGTGCCGCGCAGCAACTATATGGGCCTGGCGCTGGACCATGACAAAAACACGGTCGACCTGGTCAGCGCCAAGATCAGCCATGTCGCCACGCCCTGGCTGACACTTGAGAATGATGTGCGGCTGGCGACCTATGCCCGGGACTTCCGCTATTCGTCGGTCGACTCCTGCGACAACACCATCGCCACCAGCTATTGCAACCTGCGCCTGTTCGGCATCGCCAGCCCGGGTGGGGCGCCGGGCTCCTTCAATCCCACCCAGACGCTGGCCTCGACCGGGGGCAGTGGCCCCTATCACCAGAACAGCTGGGGCGTGCAGGATATCGCCTCCGCCAATGCCGACTTCCATGTCGGTGGTTTTCACAATGTCCTCATCGCGGGGCTGGATGCGGGCTACCAGCGCGCCGACCGCACGGTCTATGCCTACAGCCTGCCGCCGGGCCCCAATGCGGCGCTCTATCCGCTGAACGACAATTCGGCCTCGCGCCGCAATATCGGCTGGTCGCTCTACAATCCGACGCACCAGCCGATCCCCGGCTATGCGCCGATCCTGCCCACCCCCACCAATCTGGGCAGCGATACGGCCACCAGCGTGGTCTATTCCACCGGTGACGACACCGATCCGGTGCTGTTCGCCACCGACCGTTTCTGGTTCACCGACCAGATCTCGCTGATCGCGGGCCTGCGCGTCGACCAGTATCGCGCGCATTACAGCGGCACGGCGGTGGGCACCACGGCCGATCCCTATCCGGTGACCACGCTTAAGGCGCCGTCCTTCCTGTTCGATCCGCGCGCCAGCCTGGTGTGGGAGCCGGACCAGACCCAGACTTATTACATCTCCTGGGAAAAGGCGGCGACGCCCATCGGCACTTCGGTGGTCGGCACGCCCACGCCGATCTCCTCGGCGGCGGCCTCGGCGCTGGCGCCCGACAAGAGCGAGAATATCGAGATCGGCGCCAAGTTCAGCGTGTTCGACGGCAAGCTGGGCCTTTCCGGCGCGCTGTTCGACGAGACCAAGTCCAACGCGCTGCAGACCGATCCCAACACCGGCACGGTGTCGCTGCAGTCCAGCCAGAAGCAGCGGGTACAGGGTTTCGAGGCTTCCGCCACGGGCGAGGTGCTGCCGCACTTCAACCTGACCGCTGCCTATACCTATCTCAATCCGGTGGTGGTCTCCGACCTGACCTGCTCGACCACCACGCCGGTGGTGTGCACGCCCAACACCGCGACCATCGGCAACCAGATCACCTTCGTGCCCAAGAATGCCGCGTCGGTCTGGGGCGATTACAATCTGGGGCAATGGGTCCATGGCCTGTCGATCGGCGGCGGCGTGATCTATCAGAGCCATCTCTACAACGCCTTCACCGCGCCCAGCCCCACCGCATATCCCCTGGGGCGCATCGTGCGCATCCCCGAGACGGTGGAGATGGACGCGACCGCGGCTTACGAGCTCGACAA
>DATAWO010000154.1:0-30136 GCA_036267165.1 Rhizomicrobium sp.
ACGCCCGAGAATGTCGCTCATGCGCGGGAACACCGCCTGAAGCTTGGTGCCTGGACCGTCAATCGCCGGGACGACATGGCGCGGCTGAAGGACCTGGATGCGATCTGCACAGACCGGCTGGACCTGCTGGGCAGCCTGCGCTAGGCATTAGGGAACTTTTCCTTCGCGGAGCCGTTCCTCACCCACATTCCCGGGAGGAATTTGATGCCGCTTATTTCATTGATCATTGTTCTGATTGTTGTCGGCGTGCTGTTGTGGCTGATCAACACCTATATCCCCATGGACGGCAAGATTAAGTCCATCCTCAACGCCGTGGTGGTGATCGCCGTGGTGATCTGGCTGCTGCAGGTCTTCGGCTTGCTGGGTTCCCTGCAGGGCATCCGCATCGGGCACTGACTCCACCGGCCGCTCGCCGAACCTTGCGGCGTTCGCCGGGCAATCGCCTGCCGGCGATTGCTGTTTCCGGCTCACCGCCGCTCATAACCCTTCAAACAGCGCCGTGGACAGATAACGTTCCGCAAAGGACGGAATGATCGCCACAATGGTCTTGCCCGCATTTTCCGGCCGCGCGCCCACTTCCAGCGCCGCGGCGATTGCCGCACCGGACGAGATGCCCACCGGAATGCCTTCCTCCCGCGCCGCGCGCCGCGCGGTTTCCAGCGCGGTCTCATTGGAGATGGTGATCACTTCATCGATCACCTTGCGGTCGAGGATCGCGGGCACAAAGCCCGCGCCGATGCCCTGAATCTTGTGCGGGCCGGGCGCGCCGCCCGACAGCACCGGACTGTCCTCGGGCTCCAGCGCGATCATCCTGACCGAGGGCTTCTTGGCCTTCAGCACCTGGCCGACCCCAGTGATGGTGCCGCCGGTGCCTACGCCGGAAATCACGATGTCCACCTTGCCGCCGGTGTCGTTCCAGATTTCCTCCGCCGTGGTGGTGCGATGGATTTCGGGATTGGCGGGATTTTCGAACTGCTGGGGGATCACCGCGCCGGGATGATCGGCCACCAGTTCATGGGCGCGCGCGATCGCGCCCTTCATCCCCTTGGCGGCTTCGGTAAGTTCGATCTGCGCCCCCAGGATCATCAGCATCTTGCGCCGCTCCAGCGACATGCTTTCGGGCATCACCAGGATCAGCTTGTAGCCCTTGGCGGCGGCGACGAAGGCCAGCGCAATGCCGGTATTGCCGCTGGTGGGTTCGATCAGCACATTCCTGCCGGGCGCGATGATGCCCTGCTTCTCCATCGCCTCGATCATGTTGACGCCGATGCGGTCCTTGACCGAGGCGAGGGGATTGAAGAATTCCAGCTTCAGCAGGATGTCGGCGCGCACACCGGCGTCCTTGCCGATCGTGTGCATCCGCACCAGCGGCGTGTCGCCGATGGTTTCGGTGATCGAGTCATAGACACGGCCACGGCCGGGCTTTCCCTGTTGCATAAAATTCTCCTCCATGGCCGGCCTTGAGCCGGCCATCAAATCGTGAAATCGGCGCCAGTTTCCACACTCGTGTCGACACCTGCGTGACGGGCGCGCTGGCAAAGATCCTCGATGGAGACTGAATCCAGCCGGACCATCAGCTCCTCCTGCAGGGTGGCGACAAAGGGGGCCACGATACGCTGGCCCAAGTCGGAACGGGGAACTTGTTTTTCTTCCTCATCCTCGATGGATTCGGCCACCCGCACCACATCGCCCACCGAAATGCGGCGGCGTTCCCGCGCCAGCCGGTAGCCGCCGCGGGGGCCGCGCACGCCTTTCAGGATGCCGGCACGCACCAACTGCTGCATCACCTGTTCCAGATAGCGCTGCGGCACGCCCTGGCGGGCGGTGATCTCCTTGGCCTGCACCGGCTCGGGCCTGGCATTAAAGGCGATGTCGATCACCGCTTCCAGCGCCAGCAGGGTCTTGCGGGACAGTTTCAGCATTATGTCTTCACCGTCATGCCGGTGGACCCGAAGCCGCCGGAGCCGCGGGTGCTGTCGGAGAGCGCTTCCACTTCGACCAGTTCGGCCTGTTCGTGGCGGGCGATCACCATCTGGGCGATCTTGTGGCCCCGGGTGATCACAAACACCTGGTCGCCATGGTTGATCAGGATCGCCTTGATCTCGCCGCGATAGTCGCTGTCGATGGTGCCCGGCGAATTCAGGCAGGTGATGCCGTGATTGAGCGCCAGGCCCGAGCGCGGCCGCACCTGCGCCTCCACACCCAGGGGCAATTCGATGGCGATGCCGGTTGGCACCGCCATGCGCTGGCCCGGCAACAGTTCGATGGGCTCGTCCACCGCCGCCAGAAGATCCAGCCCCGCCGAACCTCGGGTGGCATAATGGGGCAGGGGCAGGTCGGAGGCGTGCGGTAGTCTTTTGATTCCGACTTTCATGCCGCGCCCTTCAATTTTTCCGCGATGCGCTCTGCCAGCCGCGCCCCCACTTCGGCTTTTGTCATCTCCGGCCATTCTTCGATCAAGGGGGCTTCCGTGCCGGCTTCGCTGATCAGGTGGATGCGGTTCCTGTCGCCGCCCATCACGTCGCCCGACACATCATTGGCGATGATCCAGTCCGCGCCCTTGCGTGCGCGCTTGGCCACCGCATTGGCCACCACATCGTCGGTCTCGGCGGCAAAGCCGATCACCAGCCGGGGACGCCGGCCGCCTTGCGCGATTGTGGCCAGGATGTCGGGGTTCTCCACCAGCTTGATCAGCGGCACCACGCGATCGACGCTTTTCTTGATTTTGGAATTGGCCGCGATGTCGGGCCGCCAGTCCGCCACGGCCGCCGCCATCACCAGCACATCGGCGGGCAGCGCCGCCTCGCAGGCCGCCAGCATCTCCTGCGCGGTGACCACGCGGGTGAGCTTCACGCCACCCGGCGCGGCAAGACCGACAGGGCCGGAGATCAGGATGGTGTCGGCGCCTGCGCGTGCCAGCGCTTCGGCGATGGCATAGCCCTGCTTGCCGCTGGAATGGTTGCCCAGAAAGCGCACCGGATCCACCGGCTCGCGCGTCGGGCCCGCGGTCACCAGCGCTCTTACGCCCTTGAGCGGGCCGGCCGCGCCCAGCGCTTTCTCGATCGCCGCCACGATCTCCACTGGTTCGGCCATGCGGCCGGGACCGAACTCGCCGCACGCCATCTCGCCGTCATTGGGGCCGGTGAACAGCACGCCATCTTTTTCCAGCACCGCGCGATTGCGGCGGACGGACGGGCTTTCCCACATCCGCACATTCATGGCCGGCGCCATCAGCACCTTCTTGTCGGTGGCCAACAGGGTTGTGGATGCCAGGTCATTGGCCAGGCCGCATCCCATCTTGGCCATCAGGTCGGCGGTGGCGGGCGCCACCACCACAAGATCGGCGCTGCGCGAAAGCTGGATATGGCCCATCTCGGCTTCGTCGGTGAGGCTGAAAAGGTCCGAATAGACTTTTTCACCCGTCAGGGCCGACAGCGACAGCGGGGTGATGAATTGCGCACCCGCCCGGGTCAGGATGGCGCGTGTCCTGATCCCGCACTCGGAAAGCCGCCGCACCAGCTCCAGGGATTTGTAGGCAGCAATGCCGCCGCCGACGATCAGAAGAATGCTCTTGCCGCTCACGCCAAAATCCACGCTTGTTGACTGGGGTATATAGCAAATTACGCCCATGGCGTGTAGTTCTGGCGTAACCAACTGTAACTATGGGATGAATTTTCAGTTAAGACCCCGTTCATCGGCATCTGCCATGCTTGGCCCCATGACGATGACCACTGGCGAGCTCTACCGTCTGGCTTCCGACCTTGCCGCCGAACATGGCAAGGCAGCCTCCGAATATGCCAGCCGCGCCGTGATGACGCTGGAAGCGGAAGGCGCACATGAGCGGGCGCAGTTCTGGTTTCTGATGCTGATCCTGCTCGGCGACATCAATTCCGGCCGCATCGACCCGGACGCCTACATCACCATCCACTAGTCTCTAGTCTAAAGTTCCGCGAAATGCGTTAGCATCCTTGGCTAGCTGCGCTCAGGGACCCTCATGCCTCTCGATCCATTGGTGAAAGCCTTTCTCGACAAGGCGGCTGCGATCCCGCGCCCGAAGGCCTGGGAGATGCCGCCGCTGATGGCGCGCCAGTCCTTTGCCGCCATGATGCAATTGACCGGGCCCAAGGATGTCGGGGTCGGCAAGATCGACAATTTCACCATCCCCGGACCCGGCGGCGGCATTCGCGCGCGCGCCTATGCGCCCGTCGCGGCGGTCGGGTCGCAGCCCACCCTGATTTATTTCCATGGCGGCGGCTTTGTGGTCGGCAGCCTGGAAAGTCATGACGGGTTGTGCCGCCTGTTCGCGGCCGAAGGTGGCTTCAAGGTGATCGCGGTGGATTACCGCCTGGCGCCGGAACATCCCTGGCCGGCCGCGGTGGACGATGCCTGGGCCGCCTTCCTGTGGATCGAGGCCAATGCCGCGGAGCTGGGCGTGGATGGCGGCCGCATCGCGATAGGCGGTGACAGCGCCGGCGGCATGCTGACCGCCATCGTCACCCAGCTGGCGCGGGGGAAAACCAAGCCCAGGATCGCCTATCAGATGCTGCTGTTCCCCGGTACCCAGATGGGCGCGGAAACGTCATCGCTGCATGAATTCGCGGTGGGTTATTTCCTGGAGCGCCGGACCATCGAATATTTCAGTTCGCTTTATCTGCCGCCGGGAACCGACCGCAATTCCCCCAAGGTATCGCCGCTGCGCGCCAAGGATTTCAGCGGCCTGCCGCCGGCATTCGTGATGCTGGGCGGCTATGATCCGCTGCATGACGAGGGTTTGGCCTATGCCGAAAAGCTCAAGGCCGCGGGCGTGAGGGTGACCATCGCCGATTATGCCGAGATGGTGCATTGCTTCATCTATTTGCAGACGGTGCTGCCGGAAGCCCATGAGGCGGTGGCCAAGGCGGCCAAGGCGGTGAAGGCGGCCCTGGACGCCGCTTAAAGCGGACGGACGCCGGGATTGAGAATGGCCTTGGGATCCAGCAACTGCTTGATGCCAAGCCGCAGCTTTTCCTCCAGCGGTTCGTCCGGTGTTGTCAGCTCGGCCAGCGCTTTCAGGGCGGCCTCGCGCACCGCTTCGGCCTGCGCCACATCGTTTCCCAGCATGCGCGGAAAGATCATGGTGAGGCGCAATTTCGCGCCGTCATGGCCGGCGTCGCTGACCTGGGCCAGCACCAGGCCATGGGCGCCGCTGCGCGGCGCTCCCGCCCGCATCGCCCGGTCGAGGCTTGCGCGCATCGCGGCATAGACGCGGGGCAGTTTCGCCCAGTTCGCCGTGGTTTCGATCCGGTCCATCGCCAGCCCGTGATCCAGCAGCATGTCGCGATGATCGGTTTTTTGCGGCATGCAGGGTCCCAGGGCCAGCGCCCCCAGCCTCTTGGCCAGCGCGTCAAAGCGTTTGCGCTGGCCGTCGATGCCGGACTCGCTGCCGCAAAAGCCGATGGTCAGCGCCGCGGCCTGACGGTCGAACGCGCGCAAATGGCGATAGAGGTCGCGCAGCCATTCCATCAGGGTCCGGCGCCGGCCCATCTGGTCCATCTGCTGGTGGAAACGGGTCTCGCTTGCGTCCCACAGCAATGCCTCGGCCTGGATCAGGCCCTGGCGCTGGGCTTCCCGCAAGGCGGTCAGTCCGCTGGCAAAATCGGTGAACAGATAGCGGCGATATTCGGTTCTGGCAGGCAGGGCCTGGATACGCAGGCTGGCGCTGGTGATGATGCCGAACGCGCCTTGCGAGCCCGGTGCAAGCCAATGGCCTGACGCCACCGCGCCTTCCGGCGTCGCCAGCTTGGCCGATTGCAGCCAGGGGACCTGCCGGTTGCGGGCGATATGGCCACCCAGGCTTCCGTCCATCGCCCCCTTGAGCGCCGCGCCCTGCGCCGCAAGCTGGCGCGCCAGTTCATCCGCCGTGATCCCGGCTTCGGCCCGCGCCAGTCCGGACATGGTGTCCACCGAAAGCAGGTGCGACATGGCGGAAAGATCGAAGGTGACAAGCGCTGCATGACCGCCGTGTTGCGGCAGGGCGCCAGGCCCGCTGCCGGCGCCGAACACCGTCACCGCAACACCGGCCTGGGCGCAGAACGCGAGCAGCGCCAGCACGTCATCGGGTCCGCGTGGATAAAGCACCGCATCCGGCAGACGGGAGAGATCACCGCAGCGCAGGCGGAGCCGGTCGGCGGTGCCGGACCCGCCATGGCGGGCGCGCTCGGCCAGATCCTGTTTCACCCGCTTGGGCCCAAGCAGGGCGGTGAATTTTTCCAGCACCGCTTCGCTGAGATGCGATGCGGGTTCGCCCATCTCGGCCAAGGGCTGCGCCGGTGTCGCCAAAAGCGTGGGCATGGCGACCCAGTCGGCGAGCCAGTGCCATGCCGGCTCGCCGCTCTCGGCGTTTTCCTGCCCGAAAGTCCACGGATACATCGGGTCAGTTTAGCGCAAAGCGCGGGCGCCCAAGGCGCTGGTGCAGCCGCAATCACATTCTAAGGTTAATGGCGGCGGGAATGATCTCGAAAGTGGCCGGCAAGACGCCGGTGGCTTCCCCGTCGCATTCCACATCCACCGGCGCAGCCGTGTCCAGGGTGGGGGCCGCGGTCAGCCGGGCGGTGCGGAAGCTGCGGGCCTGATCAGGCCGGTTCAGCCCGTCCAGGACGCGCATGTCGAACAACCCTTGTTTGGGCCAAACCGACACGCTGGCGATTCCGGCGATCTCATCCTGGCCTTCGCTCATCAGCCGGACCCGTGTCGCGCGCCAGCGGCTGCGGACCGCCAGCCGGTGCAGGGCGGTTGCAAAACCATGCCCGAACAGCCGCGCGATGCGGGCGCGTCCAAAGGCGCGCGCGGTGCTGGCGGAAAGGCCGAAGCTGGCGCCGCCCAGGAAATAGCGCGTTACCGGCAGGCCTTCGGTGCTGAGACAGGCGACGCGTCCCAGATCGCGTTTGTGGATGCGGGTATGGGCGAGATGCGCCACCCCGGCACGCCAGCCCGGCAGGACGCCCAGCCGGCGGCACAGAGCGCTGTCATGACCGTTATGGACAAAGCTGAACACCGCATCGGGCGACACCGCCGCGCCGCGGTCGAAGAAACCGTTCAGCGCCTCGTTGATGATGCCGTCGCCCCCCACCGCGATGATCTCCATATGGCCGTCGCGCAGAGCGTCGCGCACCATGCGCGCGGCCTGGGTGGGCGCGGTGGTGACGAAGAAGGACATCAGGGGAAAAATCTTTTCCAGCGCCGCCTCGATCGCTTCCCAGTCATGGCCGGTCCTGCCGCCGGCGGAATTGGGATTGAAGACGACAAAGGCGGTCATGCCACCTCCTTTTTTGCCCGCTGGCGTTCGTACGCTGCCGCTACGAACAGCTCGTCGCTCATGGGCGTGTAGCCCACGTCGCTCCTTGCTCCTGGCCATCGGCCAAAAAAGTATCGGTGGCAATTCATAGCTCAAACTGTCCTATAGAGACTGTCCAGGCTGGCGATCTCCGCCGCTTTTTTTGTTTCGTCCCAGCCCAGATGCGCGGCCATCTGGCTTGCGGCTTTCTCCAGCACCTGGGGTGCGGGCTTGCCAAACTGGCCCAGGCCGGTGCGCCGCATGACCACATCTTCCAGGGTGAGGGCCATCTCCTCTTTCAGCGCGAAAGCGATCTGGGCGGGCGTGTCGCCGCTCTGGTTCAGCGGCACAAGGTCGGTGAGGTGCGCGCCCTGCAAGGCCAGGGGCAGCCTTGCGCCCAGCATATGGGCCAGATGACGCATGGCCGAAAGCCCCGGCCAGGTCTTCTGGTAGCCGCGCACCATATCATCGAAGCGGTCGAAGCGGCCGCCGGGCAGCGCGGTCTTTGCGGTGGTGCAGGCGGGCGCCTTTCTGCTCAATTTCCTCACCAGCGCGTCGGTGACTTTTTCGGCGAGATCCCGGGAGGTGGTGTATTTGCCGCCCAAGGCCGAGAACACGCCATCCAGCGAGCCTTCCTTGCCGTGATCGATCAGTTCGGCGCGACGGCTGACATTGTAGCTGTCTTTTGAACCGTCGCTGACCAGCGGCCTGAGGCCCGCATAGAAGAATTCGACGCTTTCGCGCGGCAGGGCCGCCGCCGGCAGATATTTGCGGAAGGTGGCGAGAAATCCGTCTATGTCGCTTTCGGTCACCGCGACGGTTGCGGGATCGCCGGTGAATTCGGTGTCGGTGGTGGCGAGCAGGGTGTGGCCGCGCCAGGGCAGCGCGAAAAGATGGCCGCCGCCTGCCTCGATGGTCAGCGCCGCCTTGGCGAGTTCGGGCACCATCAGATGAATGCCCTTGGAGCGGATCAACCTGTGGGCTGCGTGGCTGCCCGTCGCCTGTTCCAGAAACAGGTCGGCCCAGGGGCCGGCCGCCACCAGCACGGTTTTGGCGCGGATGTCGAAGCGCGCGCCGGTCATGGTGTCCCGCACGGTGCAGCCTTCGACCTTGCCGTCGCGCAGGAGAAGCTTTTCCGCTGCCACATAATTGGCGATCGCCGCGCCATTGGCGTCGGCATCGACCAGATTCTCCAACGCGATGCGCTCGGGGCTGTACATCTGGGCGTCGTGATATTCAAAGGCGCCCTCAAAGCCATCGCCCGCCAGCACCGGCTCGCGCGTCAGCGCGTCTTTGCGATTGATCCAGCGATGGCCGGGTAGGTGTTGGCCCGGGTCTTCCAGCCGGTTGCGGTCAAAGGAAAGAATGTCATAGAGCGTCAGCCCCGCCTCGAGCTTGGCGCGCTCCAGGAGGCCGGCGTGATAAAGCGGCAGGAGAAAGGGCAGCGGCCTGACCAGATGCGGCGCCATCCGCATCAGTCCCAGCCGCTCCGCCAAGGATTCGCGCACCAGCGAGATTTCAAAGTTGCGCAGATAGCGCAACCCGCCATGCGCCAGCTTGGAATTGTGGGCGCTGGTGGCGGAGGCGAAATCCCTGGCCTCCACCAGCGCCACGCAAAGCCCGCGCAGCGCCGCGTCGCGCGCGGTGAAACAGCCGGTGGCGCCGCCGCCGACGACGAGGACGTCAAAGCACTCGTTTGAAAGCCGGGAAAGAGCGCGCTGCATGAGGCGCGAAGGCTAGCGCGTTATTTCCAATAAGCGAATACCGGGCTCAAGCGGCGAAGCGATGGCGCTCCAAAACCTACTTGATCTTGCCTTCCTTGAAGGTGACATGCTTGCGCAGCACGGGATCGTACTTCTTGATCGAGAATTTCTCGGTCATGGTGCGGGTGTTTTTCTTGGTGACATAGAAAAAGCCCGAGCCGCTCTCGCTGTTGAGACGGATCTTCGCAGTGGTGGGCTTCGCCATGACGGACTCCAGAAAAAGCAGGTCGAGGGCCGGGTAGATGGCTTACCCGCCCCAGTCCTGTCAAGGACTTAGGCGAAAAACGCCGGTTTTCAGCGCTTTTTGCCCCGGAAACGGTCCTTTTTGGGAGGCTTGCCAAGCTTGCCGGGACGTGGCCTGGGAGCCCGCCCGGCCGAGGCGCCCACCAGGGCGAAACGCAGGCCGCCGGTGAGCGGGGCTGCTTCTATCAGTTCGACCTTGAGCGCGTCGCCCATGCCATAGCTCGCCCGGGTTCGCTGGCCGACCAGCGCCTGGCGCTTCTCGTCATGATGGAAAAAGTCCGCACCCAGGCTGCGGATGGGGATCAGTCCCTCGGCGCCGGATTCGGCCAGCCGCACGAACAGGCCAAAGCGGGTCACGCCGGTGACACGGGCATCGAAACTCTCACCCACCCGGTCTTCCAGGAAGGCGGCGACATAGCGGTCGGTGGAATCGCGCTCCGCCGCCATGGCACGGCGCTCGGTCATGGTGATGTGCTCGGCCACAGTGCCCAGCACCGCCATCTCACGGTCGGTCAGGCCGTCGTCACCCAGCGTGAACGCGCGGATCAGGGCGCGATGCACGATCAGGTCGGCATAGCGGCGGATGGGTGAGGTGAAGTGGGCATATTTGGCCAGGTTCAGGCCGAAATGGCCGATATTGGCCGGATCATAGATCGCCTGCGCCTGGCTCCGCAGCACCACATCATTCATCACCGCCTCATGCGGCTTGCCCTTTGACAAGGCGAGGATGCTGTTGAAGGTGCCGGGCTTGACCACCTGGCCCTTGGCGAAGCTGATGTTGAGGGTGCGCAGGAAGTCGGAGAAGGCGTAGAGCTTTTCCTTCGATGGCGTGTCATGCACGCGGTAGATCAGCGGGGTCTTGGCCTTCTCCAGCGCCTCGGCGGCCGCCACATTGGCCAGCACCATGAATTCCTCGATCAGCTTCATGGATTCCAGCCGCTCGCGATAGGCGATGGAAGCCACCTTGCCGTCGGCGCCCAGCACCACCCGGCGTTCCGGCAGGTCGAGATTCAGCGGATCGCGCAGGTTGCGCGCCAGAGTGAGCGATTTGTACGCCGTCCAGACATCGGCCAGGGTCTTTTTCACCGTGGCGTTGATGTTGGCGTCGGGATTGCCGTCAAAGGCGGCCTGCGCGCGGGCATAGGTCAGCCGCGCCGCCGAGCGCATGATGGCGCGCTGGAAGAGGTGGCTTTTCTTGCGGCCGCGGGCGTCGAACACCATGCGCGCCACCAGGCAGGGCCGGTCCACGCCTTCCTTCAGCGAACACAGATCGGCCGACAGTTCTTCCGGCAGCATCGGCACCACCCGGTCGGGGAAATAGGCGCTGTTGCCGCGCTTGAGCGCTTCCTTGTCCAGCGCCGAGCCGGGCGTGACGTAATGGGCGACATCGGCGATGGCGACCAGCACGACATGGCCGCCCGGATTGTGCGCGTCGTCATCGGGACCGGCCCATACCGCATCGTCATGGTCGCGCGCATCCGGCGGATCGATGGTCACCAGCGGAATGGCGCGCAAATCGATGCGCCCGCGGGGATCCACGGGCTTGGCTGCCTTGGCTTCCTCGATCACCGCGTTGGGAAACTCCGTCGGAATGCCGTGGTCATGAATGGCGATCAGGCTGATGGTTTTGGGGCTGTCCATGCTGCCGATACGCTCGACAACCTTGACACGGGCAAAACCGGCGATGCGGCCCGGATTGGGTTCGGCGGCGACCAGTTCATTGTGCCTTGCGCCGCCCAGGTCGGACTTGTCCAGCGCATATTCGGTGCGCGCCTTTTTGTCGATCGGCACCAGCCGCCAGCCATCCGATGGGGTCTCACGCAGCACGCCGATCAGGCGCGTCTGGCTCTCGCGCTCCAGCCGGCGGATGATGCGGGCCTCATAACTCTCACCGTGCTTTTCGAAACGCGCCAGCAGCCGGTCGCCCGCGCCGGGTGCCGCGCCATCCTTGGGCGGAATGACATAGATGACGGGTGGCTCTTCATTGCTGTCCCAGTTCAGCGGCCGGGCCAGCAATTCGCCGTCCTCGTCGACGCCGCTGACTTCGATCAGGCCGACTTCGGGCAGTTCGCCGCGCCTGGTGAAGCCCGTCTTCTTGCGGCCTTCGATGGCGCCTTCGGCTTCCAGTTCTTTCAAAATGCGCTTGAGGAGGATGCGATCGGAGCCTTTGAGGCCCAGAAGCCGCGCCAGATCGCGCTTGTTGGCGCCGGCATTTTCCGCCAGCAGTTCAAGCACGCGCGCCTTGTCGATGGCGGGCGTGTGTTGGGGTCGTTTGTCTTTCTTCAATTGTCCTATTCGCCTGCCAGCTCGGGCTCTTTGGCCTTCGATTTGCCCTGGGATTTGCCGGCTGGCTTGGCGTTCGCCTTGGCGGCCGGCTTGGCAGCTTTCTTTTTCGCTGTTGTCTTCTTGGCGCTTTTTTCGGCGCCATTGGTTTTTTCCGCCTTGGCGGTTTTGGCTTGGGGCGGCTTTTCCGCCTTGGGCGCTTTCGCGGCCTTGGCGGGCTTCTTCTTCTTGCCGCCTTTGGCCGCGCGTTCGGCGATCAGGGCCAGCGCCTGTTCCATGGTCACGGCATCAGGCTCGGTGCCTTCGGGCAGGGTGGCGTTGGTCTCGCCATCGCTGACATAGGGACCAAACTTGCCTTTCAGCACCTTGATCGGCTTGCCATCGGCGGCCTGGCCCAGATCCTTCAGGGTCTGCGCGCCACGGCGGCCCGGACCCTTGGCTTTCTTCTCGGCCAACAGGGTCACGGCATGGTTCAGGCCGATCTCGAACACGTCTTCCGGTGAGGGCAGGGAGGCATAGATGCCGTTATGCGCCACATAAGGCCCAAAGCGGCCGAAGTTGGCGCTGATTTTCTTGCCGTCTTCCGGGTGCAGGCCAACCTCGCGCGGCAACGAGAGCAGCTTGATCGCCATCGCCATGTCCACGTCGCTCTTGTCGGTGCCTTTGGGGATGCCGCTGCGCTTGGGTTTGTCGCCTTCGCCCAGTTGCACATAAGGACCAAAGCGGCCGGTGCGCAGGGTGACTTTTTCCTCCGTGCCGGGAAAGGTGCCCAGCTCCACCGGACCCGCATCGCCTTCGCCCGGCTTGGCGCCGATCTGGCGGGTGAACTTGCAGTCTGGATAATTGGTGCAGCCGACAAAGGCGCCGAAACGGCCCAGCTTGAGGTTCAGCCGCCCGTTCTCGCAGGCCGGGCATTTGCGCGGGTCCAGGCCGTCTTCGCCGTGCGGGAAGATGTGGGGCGACAGAACATGGTCGAGCTCGTCGATGACCTGGGATATCTTGAGATCCTTGGTCTCGCCGACGGTCGCCGAGAAATCCTTCCAGAAATCGCGCAGCAGCTGTTTCCAGTCGAGCTTGCCGTCGGAGACTTCGTCCAGCTTTTCCTCCAGATCGGCGGTGAAGTCGTAAGCCACATAGCGGTGGAAGAAGCTGTTGAGAAAGGTGGTGACCAGCCGGCCCTTGTCTTCGGGGATGAATCGCTGGCGGTCCATGCGCACATAGGCGCGGTCGCGCAAGGTGGAAATGATCGAGGCATAGGTGGAGGGGCGGCCGATGCCCAGTTCTTCCAGCTTCTTGACCAGGCTGGCTTCGGAATAGCGTGGCGGCGGCTCGGTGAAATGCTGGCCCGGATTGACCTTATCGACCCTGGTGGCGTCGCCGGCGGCGAGTTTGGGCAGGCGCGAGCCGTCTTCGTCAGCCTCGTCGTCCTGGCCTTCCAGATAAAGCGTGAGGAAGCCGTCGAACAGGGTGACGGTGCCGGTGGCGCGCAAGGTGATTAGCTTGTCGGCGGAAATCACGTCCACCGTGGTGCGTTCCTGCTCCGCCGATTCCATCTGGCTGGCGACGGCGCGCTTCCAGATCAGCTCATAGAGCCTAGCCGCGTCGGCATCGAGATAACGCGCCACCTCGTCGGGGGTGCGCGAGAAGCTGGTGGGGCGCACCGCTTCATGGGCTTCCTGGGCGGTGGTGTTGTTGTTGGCATAGACGCGCGTCGACGACGGCACATAGCGGGCGCCATATTTCCGGCCGATCATCTCGCGGGCTTCGTTGATCGCTTCCGCCACCATGGTGATGCCGTCGGTACGCATATAGGTGATCAGGCCCACGGTCTCGCCGTCGATGTCGGTGCCTTCATAAAGGCCCTGGGCGACCTGCATGGTGCGCTTGGCGTTGAAACCCAGCTTGCGGCTGGCTTCCTGCTGCAGGGTCGAGGTCTTGAAGGGCGGGGCGGGATTGCGCCGGACCGGCTTGGCTTCGACGCTGCCCACCTGGAAGGCTTGCGCCCGGATGGCGGCGACGGCGCGCTCGGCCTCGGCCGCATTCGTCAGCGACAGTTTTTCGATCTTCTTGCCGTCCAGTTGAATCAGGCGGGCGCTGAAACCGCCGGTTTGCGCCAGCAGGTCGGCATCGATGCTCCAATATTCCTGGGCGCGGAAGGCTTCGATTTCCTGCTCGCGCTCCACGATCAGGCGCAGCGCCACGCTCTGGACCCGGCCGGCCGAGCGCGCGCCCGGCAGCTTGCGCCACAATACCGGCGACAGGGTGAAGCCGACCAGATAGTCGAGCGCTCGGCGCGCCAGATAGGCGTCCACCAGTTCCTTGTTGATCTGGCGGGGATGCAGGATGGCCTCGGTCACCGCCGACTTGGTGATGGCGTTGAATGCCACCCGCTCGACGGCCACGTCCTTCAGCAGCTTCTTGTCCTTCAGCACTTCCAGGATGTGCCAGCTGATGGCCTCGCCCTCGCGGTCGGGGTCGGTGGCCAGGATCAGCTTGTCGGCGTCCTTCATGGCGGCCGCGATGTCCTTGATCTTGGAGGCCGCCCGGGCGTCCACATCCCAGGTCATGGCGAAGTCTTCGTCCGGCTTGACCGAGCCGTCCTTGGAGGGCAAGTCGCGGATATGCCCGAAGCTGGCCAGCACTTTATAATTGCTGCCCAGATACTTGTTGATGGCTTTGACCTTGCCGGGAGACTCGACGATCAGGACATTCATCTAGGAAACGGAACCTAACTGTGGGTGAGAAGGGGCTTATCTGGGAACGCGGGGGCAATCTGCAAGGTTCGGTAGGCAGGTCCGGCAAACGGGGCGGGACACTGACCTTCGCCCCGGCCGCCTGTCAACGGCGAGTAGGCGATCTTGATGAAACCATAAGTTGTAACGCTCTGTTCAAACCACATGAGATTTAACCTCAGGTTGTGGAACTTGCGCCGTTCCCTCTTGGTTAAGCGCGCATTCGTTACCAAATCATGAGTGTGCAGCGGCGCAGCGCCGCGCATGCCGGCTGCGCACGCAGAGCATCGCGCCGAGTTTCTTTCGGGAAATCAGCGGGTTGGTTCCAAAAAAGGAACTGAAAGCGGTTTTTTGTGCCCTGTCAGCGGTTCCCGACGGGGACAACCTCCCGGCCAAAGGTGGCGTTGGTGACCAGGGCGAAGCTGCCATACATGGCCAGCGCTCCGCACAGCAGACCGACCCAGCCACCCAGGGTGTGGAGCATCGGATTGGCCATGACCGCGCCGCCGCCCAGAAGGAAGAAGGCAAGCCACAGGGTCAGGAATACCCCGAACAGAAGCCGCGACAGCCGGAAGGTCGAGACCCATAGCCCCAGGGTGAACACACCCCAGAGCAGCAGGCACACGCCGATGGCGCTGCCGGCGCCCGACAGATCCAGCAGATGGTTGCCGCCCAGCAGGATCAGAAGCGCGAACCACTACCAGAAGGCGCCATAGCTCGTAAAGGCGGTGGCGCCGAAGACATTGCCGGTCTTGAATTCCATGATGCCGGCGATGATCTGCGCGGTGCCGCCAAACGCCATGGCCAGCGGGATCACGACCGGCTCCCCGGTCGCGGGCAGAAGACCCGCATTGATGCTGCTCAGAAGAACGGTGGTAAGCCCGAAACCCATCAGCCCCAGGGGCGCGGGGTTTGCCGTGTCTGCCATAGATGCCTCCCAACTTTTGTTTTTATGGGAGAAGTCTATGCGGCTTTCAGCACCAGGACACGCGATTTCCCGGATGGCGCTGACAGCGTCCCGCCAATTCCAGCTCCAGGATCACTGTCAGCACCACGGCTGCCGGCGCGCCAAGTTGAAGGATTAGTTCATCGATTTCCACCGGCGCGGGCCCGAGCGCTTCCTCGACGCGTGCACGAATGCGGTCGGCCTCGGCTTCCAGCGCATTTGTGACAGGTGTGGGTGACAGACTGTCGGGTTCGTGGAATGCGCCGCCCAGCATGGGCGAGAGAACCGACAATATGTCTTCGGCGCTTTCGGTGAGGGTGGCGCCTTCCTTGATCAACCGGTTGGCGCCCCGCGCCCTGGGATCAAGTGGCGAACCGGGTACGGCGAAAACCTCGCGACCCTGTTCCAGTGCATAATTGGCGGTGATCAGCGAGCCGGATTTCTCGGCCGCTTCGACCACGACCACGCCGCGCGCCAGTCCGGAGATGATGCGGTTGCGGCGGGGGAAATGGCGCGCCTGCGGCGCCTCGCCCAGCCGCATCTCCGACAGGATCACGCCCTGGTTCCTGATCGCGGCATAGAGTTTTTCATTTTCCGGCGGATAGATGATGTCCACGCCGCCCGCCACCACACCGACGGTGCCCACCGCCAGCGCGGCTTCATGGGCGGCGGCGTCGATGCCGCGCGCCAGCCCGGACACCACGACCAGCCCGGCAAAGCCCAGCTCGCGCGCCAGGATGTCGGCGAATTTGCGCGCCAGCGCCGAGGCATTGCGCGCGCCCACGATGGCGATCATTTCCTTTTGCAACAGATGGGGATGGCCCAGCACGCTGAGCACCGGCGGCGGCGCTTCCAGTGCCTTGAGGCCGGGCGGGAATTCCGCCTCGCAGGCCGCGATCAACCGGCCGCCCGATTTTGCCAGGGCATCGAGCTCGCGCGTGCTGTCTTCTTCCGGCGGCAACAGGAAATTCCTGCCGCCGCCGCGGCTTGCCAGACGCGGCAGTTCCTCCAGCGCGGCTGAGGCCGAACCGAACCGCGCCATCAGATTGCGGAAGGTGACCGGGCCGACATTTTCGGTGCGCGCCAGTCTCAGCCACGCGCGGCGTTCGCGGTCACTAAGCTGCACTGCTCTTCTTTCCGATGCGCGGTTCGGTGCCGCGCATCAGCCGGCGGATATTCTCGCGGTGCATGTAATAAATCAGCGCCGACAGCAGCAGCGCCAGCACCGCATAATTGTCACGATGCAGCAGCAGGAAATAGGCGGATGACAAGGCGATGGCGATCAGGGCCGAGAGCGAGGAAATGCGCCAGATGAAGGCCGCGCCCAGCCAGGTCGCGGCCACCAGCGCACCCGCCGGCCAATAGAGCGCAAAGCAGACGCCCAGATAGGTGGCGACGCCCTTGCCGCCCTTGAACTTCAGCCAGACGGGAAGCATGTGGCCCAGCACAGCGCCGGCGGCGGCGAAGGTTTCATAGCCATCCAGGAAATGGCGCGCCAGCAGCACCGCCACGGCACCCTTGGCGCCGTCGCACAACAGGGTCGCGGCCGCCGCCCATTTCTTGCCGGTGCGCAGCACATTGGTGGCGCCGATATTGCCGGAGCCGATCTTGCGCACATCGCCCGCGCCGGACGCGAGGGAAAAGAACAGGCCAAACGGGATGGAGCCCAAGAGATAGCCCAGCACCGCGCTTGCGGCCATCAGTTCAAAATGAAAGGAAAATCCCACATCCGACATGGGCTGGACGATGCCAGCCTTTTCTAAACCTGTCATCCCCGGCGAGCGATGCGCAGCATCGCGAGGGAGCCCATAGCGGCAGCGTATGGGCGATCCAGGTGCAAAGACTGGCCCCGGTCTAACCACCTGGGTTCCCTTCCCCTCGCAAAGGCCATGCCTTTGCTCGGCCGGGAATGACAAGTTGGGTTTATTTGCTAGCGGCCATCGAACACGCATTCGCCGCCGACAAAGGTCATGCGGGCGCGGCCCTGGAATTTGCGGCCCTCAAAGGCGGTGTTGCGGGCGCGGGAGTGAAGGTGATCGGCCTCCACCACAAAGGGATCGCCTTCATCCAGCAGCACCAAGTCTGCGGGCGCGCCCTTGGCCAAAGTACCGGTCGGCAAGCCGAAGATGCGCGCCGGTGCGGCGGTCATGGTGGCCAGAACCTGGGACAGGCTGGCGGCGCCGTCATGCACCAAGGTGAGGGCGGCGGGAAGCAGGGTCTCAAGTCCCACCGTGCCGGCGGCGGCTGACGCATAGGGCTGGCGCTTGGTGTCGGCCCCTTGCGGCTCATGGCTGGAGACGATCAGGTCGATTACGCCCGAGGCCACGCCTTCCACCATGGCGGCGCGATCGGCTTCGCTGCGCAGCGGCGGGCTCACCTTGCGGAAGGTGTAATAGGGACCGACATCCAGTTCGTTCAATGTCAGGTGATGGGCGGCGACGCCGCAGGTGACGGCAAGCCCGCGCGCCTTGGCATCGGCGATCACCTCCAGGCTGGCGCGAGTGGAAACTTGCGCGAAATGCAGGCGCGCCCCGGTCAGTTCGACCAGGCGGATGTCGCGCTCCACCATCATGGCTTCGGCGATGGCGGGCGCGGCGGGCAGGCCCAGCCTGGTGGCGAATTCCCCTTCGGTGGCGCTTGAACCCTTCACCAGTTCGGGATCCTCGGCATGGGCCAGCACCAGCGCATCGAAGGTGGCGGCATAGGCCAGCGCCCGGCGCAGCACCCGCGCATTGGCGACGGAGCGGTCGCCATCTGTAAATGCAACGGCTCCAGCTTCTTGAAGGAGTCCGATCTCGGTCATGGTCTCGCCGAGAAGGCCCTTGGTCAGGGCGGCGGTGGGCAGCACCCGCACCTTCGCGGTGGCCGCGGCGCGGCGCAGGAGGAAATCCACCAGCGACGGTTCGTCGATCACCGGATCGGTGTTGGGCATCACGATCATGGAGGTGACGCCCCCGGCCGCCGCCGCCGCACTGGCCGATTCCAGGCTTTCGCGATGCTCGGCGCCGGGCTCGCCGGTGAAGACGCGGGCGTCGATCAGGCCCGGCGCCAGCACCAGCCCCCGGCAGTCGATCACTTCGGGATCACCCGGTTCGGCATCGTTGAACAGGCGCGGGCCGACATCGGCGATGCGGCCATTCTCGACCAGCAGACCACCCCTGGCGTCCAGGCCGGAGGCCGGATCGATCAGCCGGGCATTGCGGAAGGCGATGCGCCGCTTCATGCCAGACCCCTGGAGAGCGCATCCAGAATCGCCATGCGGATGGCGACACCCATTTCCACCTGTTCCGCGATCAGGCTGACCTGCACATCGTCGGCGATGTCGGAGGCGATTTCGACACCCCGGTTCATGGGACCGGGATGCATCACCAGCGCGCCGGGCTTGGCGAAACCGAGTTTCTCGCGGTCCAGGCCATAGAAGCGGAAATATTCGCGGGCGGAGGGCACGAAGGCGCCGGCCATGCGCTCCAGCTGCAGGCGCAGCATCATCACCATGTCGGCGCCGGCCAGGCCCTTCTGCATGTCGGTATAGATCTCGACCCCGAAACGGTCGGCCTGTGACGGCAGCAAGGTACGCGGCGCCACCAGCCGCACCCGCGCGCCCATCATCGAGAGCAGCCTGAGATTGGAGCGCGCCACGCGGCTGTGCAGCACGTCGCCGCAGATCGCCACCACCAGCCCTTCAAAACTGCCGCGATGGCGGCGGATGGTGAGCGCGTCCAGCAGCGCCTGGGTGGGATGTTCATGGGCGCCGTCACCGGCATTGATCACGCTGCAGTCCAGCTTGCGCGACAGCAGCTCGGCGGCGCCGGCATCCTGATGACGCACCACCAGAATGTCGGGGCGCATGGCGTTGAGCGTGGTGGCGGTGTCGAGCAGGGTTTCGCCCTTGGAGACCGAGGAGGTCTTCACACTCATGTTCATCACATCGGCGCCCAGCCGCTTGCCCGCCAGTTCGAAACTGGACTGGGTGCGGGTGGAGGCCTCGAAGAACAGGTTGATCAGGGTGCGGCCCCGAAGCAGGGCGGTCTTCTTGTCGGTGGCGCGGCCCTGGACCACATAGGTCTCGGCCAGGTCGAGCAGGGCGGTGATGTGGGCGGGGGAAAGTCCGTCGATCCCCAACAGATGCTTGGAGGGCAGGATCGGTGTGGCGTCCGGCGATGTCATTAAAGCCGGGCTTATAACGCCGGTTGGCAGGGTCGGCAAGCCGATCGGACCATCTTTATGGGGATGATTTGTCTTGGCCGATATGCGTGCCCTTGTTGATGCAGCCAAAGTCGGTGATGCCCACGGCATTGACGCTGGTGGGCAGCGGGCAAAGCTCGAAACTGCCGCTGATGCGCGTCTTCATCGAATTCGTCTTGCTCTGCCAGTAGAGCCAGTTCTGCATCACCGGCGGCGCGATGTCGGCGTTGCTGTCGGGCGGGGCCTTGATGATGGTGCGCGTGCCGTCTTCGGCGATCAGGGTGACGCCCAGGCCTGGTGTCAGCCCCAGGCTGCCCTTGACCTCGCGGCATGCCCCGGTCAGGGCCGGGCTTTTCTTGCAGGTGATTTCCGCGGGCCACGCCATGGCCGGAAACAAAAGGATGATTGCGGCAACGATCCTACCCGCCACTGATCTCCTCCAGGATTTTTCCCGCCGGCTCGGGCAGGAACAGGATTCCCACCATTGTAATCAAGATCGGGCTCAAAAGCGCCTGCACCGCGGGGGCGTGGGAATGGAATTTGTCATAAAGGCCGCCTTCCAGCGCCAGGGCGAGGGCGCCCGCGCTGATCTCGACCAGATAGCGCGTACCACCCACGGTGGCGCGATAGTGGGTGGGCACGATTTCCAGCGCGAAGCCCGCCACCATGGTGTCGCCGGCGAAAAAGCCGAAAAAGGCGATGATCCAGAGCGGCGGCATCGCCCAGTTGGGCGCGCCATTGAAAAACAGGAAGAAACTGATCCCCGACAGGGCGACCATGGCGATCGCCACCGGCTTGCGGCCCAGCCGGTCCGACAGCCGGCCCGCCACGATGGCCAGCCCCAGCCCGATCAGGCCGCCGGGGATCAGCAGCAGGGTCAGTTCGCCGGGCGTGTAGTGATAGACATCCTGCAGGTATTTCTGCGCCAGGATGGTGGGTGCGGAGATGGCAAAGCCGAATGCCGCCGCCGATATCAATATCGTCAGCACCCGGAAGGGATATTGCCGGAAAATGTCCTTCACCAGATCCAGGATCGCGGCGGCGCCCAGTCCCGCTTCGCCCTGTTTCTCGAAACGCTTTGTCTCCGGCAGGCGGCGGCGCAGGAAAGCGACCAGGAACAGCGGCACCGCGCCGATCACATACAGCGCGCGCCAGCCATGGGGCAGGATGTTGACCGCCCCAAACGCCAGCGCGGCCAGGCCCGCGCCGGTGAAATCGAAGGCGACGATGGTGGAATTGGCCCAGCCGCGCGCCTTGGCGGTGATCTCCTCGGCGATCACCACAAAGCACAGCATCTCCTCGGCATAGCCGAAGACGCGGGTGAAGAACTGCGCCCAGACAAACTGGTCATAGCCCGTGGCAAAGGCGGTCAGGAGCGTGAAAATGGCCTGGCCGAAAATCGTCACCAGCAAAAGCCGGCGCCGGCCCACCAGATCGGCGGCGGCCGCGGCCATCATGGCGAAGATGGCGGCCAGGCGGAAATAGGCCGCCGTCAGTCCCACCTGGTTCTCGGCGATGTGCAGGGTCTTCTGGATCTGCGGAATCGCCAGGCCATAGACATTCATGTCATAGCCCGCGAACAGCGCGGCCACGCCCACCAGCAGGAAGATGCGCTCGGTGCGGATGTCAATCGGGACGGGCGGGCGCAGGAATTTGAGGAAGCGCGCCGGATCGGAATCTTGTCTCATCGGATGTTGCGCAGCCTGTCGAGGGCGCCCTGCAAGATGTAAGCAGCGGCCATTTTGTCCACCACTTCATCCCGGCGCCGGCGCGAGGCGTCGGCCTCAAGCAGGGTGCGGGTCACGGCGCTGGTGGAAAGCCGCTCATCCTGGAATACGAGAGGGAGGGTCGAACGGTTTGCCCAGTTGCGGCCAAAGGCCCGGGCCGATTGGGCGGACGGCCCGTCGGAACCGTCCATGTTCAGGGGCAGCCCCACCACCAGTCCGCCGACCCCTTGCGCACTTATTATATGGTCCAGCCGGGTGGCGTCGGCGGCGAATTTGCCCCGTTTCAGGGTCTCAAAAGGGGTGGCGATGGACAGGCTGGTGTCGGACAGGGCCAGGCCGATGGTCTTTTCCCCCAGATCCAGCCCCAGCAGCCGGTGGCCGGGCGCGATTTCCAGCTCCTCCAGCGCCACCACGGCCACGGCCCGTTCCCCTTTTTGGCCCTTTTGCTTGCCTCCGGACCCCCCGGTTGGTAGCAACATCCGCCTCACACCTATCACAGCAGGAACCCCATGTCCGTTGACAAGGACACCGTGCGACGCATCGCCAAACTGGCCCGCCTGGCGGTGCCGGAAACCCGGCTGGAGCCCATGGCCGCCGAACTGAACGGCATCTTCCAGTGGGTCGAGATGCTGGGCGAAGTGGATGTCACAGGCGTGCCGGCCATGACCTCGGTGGTGGCCCAGAAGCTGAAGTGGCGCGAAGACAAGGTGAGCGATGGCAACCAGGCCGACGCCCTGCTCGCGAACGCGCCCGGCAACGAAGACCACTTCTTTGTCGTGCCCAAGGTGGTCGAATAATGGGCGCGCTGAGCACATCTTTGACGGGCATGACCCTGGCCGAGGCGCGCGACGCCATCCGGACCAAGAAGATTTCCTCCCGCGAGTTGACCGCTGCTTTCGTCACGGCGATCGAGAAGGCGCGGCCGCTGAACGCCTTCATCACCGAGGCCGGCGAACGGGCGCTTGCCATGGCCGACGCCGCCGACAAGCGTATCGCCGGCGGCACGATCCGCGCGCTGGAAGGCCTGCCCCTGGCGATCAAGGACTTGTTCTGCACCAAGGGCGTGCGCACCACCGCGGGGTCGAAGATCCTGGGCAATTTCGTGCCGCCTTACGAATCCACCGTCACCCGGAATTTGTGGGACGCCGGCGCGGTGATGCTGGGCAAGACCAACATGGACGAATTCGCCATGGGTTCGTCCAACGAGACGTCGGCCTTCGGTCCGGTGTTCAATCCCTGGCGGGCCAGCGGCAGCAACGCCAATCTGGTTCCGGGCGGTTCTTCCGGCGGTTCCTCGGCCGCGGTCGCGGCCGATCTGTGCCTGGCCGCAACCGGCACCGACACCGGCGGCTCCATCCGCCAGCCCGCCGCCGTCACCGGCCGGGTGGGTTTGAAACCCACCTATGGCCGCTGTTCGCGCTTCGGCATTGTCGCGTTCGCCTCGTCGCTGGACCAGGCCGGCCCCATGACCAAGACGGTCAAGGACGCCGCCATCATGCTGAAGACCATGGCGAGCGTGGATCCCAGGGACTCCACCAGCGTTGACCTGCCGGTGCCCGATTACGAAAAGCTGCTGGACGGCGGCATCAAGGGCCTGAAGGTCGGCATCCCCAAGGAATACCGGATCGACGGCGCGCCGGCGGAGATCGAGACGCTATGGTCCAAGGGTGCGCAATGGCTGAAGGCGCAAGGTGCGGAGATCGTCGAGGTCTCGTTGCCCCATACCAAATATGCGCTTCCCACCTATTATATCGTGGCGCCGGCGGAGGCCTCTTCGAACCTGGCCCGCTATGACGGGGTCAAGTTCGGCTATCGCGCGCAGGGAGCGCATGACATCACCGAGCTTTACGAGAAAAGCCGCGGCGAGGGGTTCGGGGCGGAAGTGCAGCGCCGCATCCTGATCGGCACCTATGTGCTGTCGGCCGGCTATTACGACGCCTATTACGCCCGGGCCCAGAAGCTGCGCAGCCTGATCAAGCGTGACTTCGAGCAGGCGTTTGAGACGTGCGACGTGCTGCTCACGCCCGCGACCCCGGGTCCGGCCTTCGGCGTCGGCGCCAAGACCTCGGATCCGGTGGAGATGTACCTGCAGGACGTCTTCACCGTGACGGTGAACCTGGCCGGCCTGCCGGGTATTTCGGTGCCGGCCGGTCTGACCGCGAACGGCCTGCCGCTGGGACTTCAGGTGATCGGCAAGGCCTTTGATGAGGCAACATTGTTGCGCGTGGCCAGCGCGGTAGAACAGGCTGCGGATTTCAGGCATTCCCCCGTCAAATGGTGGTCCCTATGAACGCGCCAATGAAGAACAAGCTGCTCAAGGGCGAAACCGGTGATTGGGAGATCGTGATCGGCATGGAAGTCCATGCCCAGGTCATTTCCCAGTCCAAGCTCTTTTCCGGCGCCTCGACCCAGTTCGGGGCCGAGCCCAACAGCCAGGTCTCGTTCATCGATGCCGGTTTCCCCGGCATGCTGCCGGTGATCAACGAAAAATGCGTGGAACAGGCGGTGCGCACGGGGCTGGGCCTCAAGGCCCAGATCAATTTGCGATCCATTTTCGACCGCAAGAATTATTTCTTTCCCGACCTGCCCCAGGGCTATCAGATCAGCCAGTACAAGGACCCGATCGTGGGCGAGGGCGAGGTCTTCATCGACCTCAAGGACGGCGAATCCATCCGGGTGGGGATTGAGCGCCTGCATCTGGAGCAGGATGCGGGCAAGAGCCTGCACGACCAGCACCCCGATTCGAGCTTCGTGGACCTGAACCGATCCGGCATCGCCCTGATGGAGATCGTTAGCAAGCCGCATATGCGGACATCGGAAGAAGCCGCGGCTTTCCTGAAAAAACTGCGAGCTATCGTGCGCTATCTGGGAACCTGCGACGGCAATATGGACGAAGGCTCCATGCGGGCGGACGTCAATGTCTCGGTCTGCCGGGTGGGCGGCTATGAGGAATTCCGCAAGACCGGCAGCTTCAAGTCGCTCGGGACCCGCTGCGAGATCAAGAACGTCAATTCCATGCGCTTCATCGCGCAAGCCGTTGAATACGAAGCCTGCCGCCAGATCGAGGTGATCGAGGGCGGTGGCACCATCCGCCAGGAAACCCGGCGTTATGACAGCAAGGCGGGCGAAACCCGTTCCATGCGTGCCAAGGAAGATGCGCATGACTATCGCTATTTCCCTGATCCCGACCTGTTGCCGCTGGAACTGGACGCGGCCTGGGTGGCTGAGATCGAAAAGACCCTGCCGGAGCTGCCCGACGAGAAGAAGGCGCGCTTCATGAGCCTGGGCCTGTCGGCTTATGACGCTTCCGTGCTGGTCGCGGAGCGCGAGCTCGCCGACTATTATGAAGAACTGGCCAAGGGCGTGGACGCCAAGTCCGCCGCCAACTGGCTGAACAACGAAGTGCTGGGCCGTCTCAATCGTGACGGGCTGTCAATTGCCGAAGTGCCGGTCAGCGCCGCCGCCAACAACGCCATCGTCCAGATGGTCGCGGACAAGACCATCTCCGGCAAGATCGCCAAGGACCTGCTCGACATCGTCTGGATGGAGGGTGGTGATCCCCGTCATGTGGTGGAGGTGCGGGGCTTGCGCCAGGTGACCGACACCAGCGCCATCGATGCCGCGATCGAGGCAGTGATCTTAGCCAATCCCGACAAGGTGCAAGAGGTGAAGGCCAAGCCGAAGCTCGCCGCCTGGTTTGTCGGTCAGGTGATGAAACAGACGGGGGGGAAGGTCAATCCGGCTGCCGTCAACGCCGCCCTCAAGACCCGACTCAATCTGCCCGAAGAGGGGTGATTCGCACAAAATGCGAAAATCGCGGACCCGCCCCGCATTTTTCGCATTTTTTGATCCGTACACAGAATAGCGAATTTAATCCTTGTAAAATCGGGATTTCCTGAAATTCGCGATTTGGGGGCTTTTTCGAAACCCCCGGTGGAGTTGCATTTCAAAAAGCAAGTAATTCATATTGATGACGTTTTGGGGGGCGACATGTGTCGTTCGGACCCGAACAAACGATAGAGGAGTTGAACATGGCTGCGAAGAAGAAGGCCAAGAAGGCCAAGAAGGCGACCAAGAAGAAGGCCGCCAAGAAGAAGAAATAATTGACCTCGGTCAGTTAGTTTCTTCACGGCTACCCCTGAACATTCACTCAGGACGTATCCGATGAATAAGGCAAAGGCCGCGGCCCCCTAGGGTGCCGCGGCCAAGCTTTTTTAAAGGCTTACCCCTGCGCCCCGCCCGAGCTCGGGATGACCGCGGCTCACCCTCTTGCTGATCCGCTTCCAATGCCCCATCTGCATTGCAGCATTACGGGAGGAAGAGATGGCGAAGAAATCCACCAAAAAATCTGTGAAAAAGGCCAAGGCCCCGGCCCGCAAGCCGGCCAAGCCCATCGCTCTCTATTATTGGCCCACGCCCAATGGCCACAAGATCAGCATCATGCTGGAGGAGCTGGGGATCCCCTACGAGGTCCATCCCGTCAATATCGGCAAGGGCGAGCAGTTCGCGCCCGCCTTCCTGAAAATCTCCCCCAACAACCGCATGCCCGTCATTGTGGACCCCGATGGCCCGGGCGGCCGGCCCATCTCGATATTCGAGTCCGGCGCCATCCTCCAGTATCTAGGCCGCAAGTATGGCCGCTTCTATCCGCAAGACGAGCGCGCCCGTGTCCAGGTCGAGGAGTGGCTGTTCTGGCAGGTAGGGGGCCTGGGTCCGATGGCGGGGCAGGCCAACCATTTCAACAACTATGCGCCCGAGGACGTTCCCTATGCCAAGAAGCGCTATACCGACGAGTTGCACCGGCTGTTTGGGGTGATGGACAAGCGGTTGGCGACCCGAAAGTTCCTTGCCGGCGCCTATTCCATCGCCGACATGGCCTGCTGGAGCTGGGTGCTGTCGGGATCACGGCACGTCCCCCTGGATGAATTCCCCAGTCTCAAGGCCTGGCGCGACCGGGTGGGGGTGCGGCCGGCGGCGGTGCGCGGCAAGGCGGTGGCGGGAGAGATGCACAAGCCCATCTCCGACGAGGAACGCAAGGTGCTGTTCGGACAAAGGGCCCGCTAGGCACGCCCGGTAACGCTTCGTTTACGACAGCTAACGTGTCTTAGCAATTAAGGCTAATGCCTGTTTACCGCGTCTTAGCTTCTCTCGCGGCACGATCCGGCCAACGCGAAAGCCATTCTGCGTTTCGCGCGGGACGAGAGGACGAGAGCGTCGTGGCCTGTATCGACATCGATTCACTGGCGCAATATGAGCGCGATGCCAAGCAGGGCCGCGCCGAAGCGCTGTACAATCTCGGCCTGGCCTATTCCACCGGCCAGGGCGTCGGCATCGACATGGTCGCGGCCCACAAATGGTTCAACCTCGCCGCCGTGCGCGGCGTGGAAGCCGCCAAGGGCTGGCGCAACCAGCTCGCGGCCGAAATGACGACCGGCCAGATCGCGGAGGCGCAGAAGCTGGCCCGCGAATGGCTGAAGATTTTCAGAAATTGATCTACTTCGCCGCCAGCATCGGCATGGCGGGTGGACCCGGCGCATAAAGGTCGGCCAATATCCTCAGCGGCACGTCCTTGCCTGCCAGCCGCGCCCGGTAGACCTCGGCATTTTCCAGAACCCGCTGCACGTAATTGCGCGTCTCTCCGAACGGGATCCGCTCGATCCAGTCTATCGGATCAGTGACGCGGGGATCGCCATTGGCCGCCAGCCAGCGCTTCACATTGCCAGGACCGGCATTGTAGGAGGCGATCGCCAGCACCCAGGAGCCGCCGAAACGGTCCATGTGGCTGTGATATTCCGTCATCCCCAGCTGCATGTTGTAGCTCGTGTCGGTCAAAAGCGCCTCGGGCCGGTAGGGCAGGCTGGCGTCATGGGCGGCGAGCCTGGCGCTGGCCGGCATCATCTGCATCAGCCCGCGCGCGCCTGCGCTTGAGATGGCATAGGGATCAAATTCGGTTTCCTGCCGTATCAGGCCCAGCACCAGGGCCGGATCGGGCGCCGCACCCGGTCCCGAATAGGCCGGCAGCGTGAGCAGAGGATGGGTGAACTGGGGCATGGGCGCGCCGGCATAGCTCGCGGTCTTGGCCAGCCGGACCGAAACCTCCGGATAGCCCCATTCCTTCAGCTGGATCATCAGCCGTTTGAGATGCCGGGGCGAGGAATAGGTTTCGGCGTCGCGATCCACGAACAGGCGCAGGCTGTCCACCTGGCCCAGATCGGCCAGCACCTTGATCTCGGGCATCAGGGGATCGGCGTCCACTTCCGGGACTGCGGCCGCTTCCACCGCCGTGTCGCTCAGATGCAGCAGGGGCGAGGCCTCGATATGGGCCAGCGCGATCTGGCCATAAAAGGTCTCCGGCCAGTTCGCGGCGTGGCGGTAATGGGCAAGCGCGCTCGCCGTATCGCCCAGCGCCTCAAGGCTGCGGCCCTCCCAATATTGCGCGCGGGACTTGCTGATGGGGCGCGACACGCTCGCGTCCAGATTCTGGAAGTCCACCAGCGCCGTTGAGGGCTGCTTGAGGAAGCGCAGCGCGATAAAGCCGGCCAGGAACTGCTGGTCGGCATACTGGTCGCCCGAGGTGAAACCGGCGTGGCCGACCAGCGCCGCAGCGTCACTGGGATCAGCAGAGGCCAGCGCGTCGCGCGCCTGGATGCTCAGTTCCGCCCACCAGCGCGCGGCATGGTCCCTGATCATGGGTGCGGCCGAAATGCGCAGCAGGGTGGCATGCGCATCATTGTCACGGCCGGCCAGGCGCAAGGCGCGCGCCCAGTCGAACAACAGGCCCGGGTCTGTCGTGCCGCGCTGCTTCTCCACCACGGCCTGGGCTTTGGGCCAGCCATACATGGCGAGCGCGATGCGGGCATTGCCGATATCGGCTGTGGCGGCATCCACGCGGGACAGTTCGTGCCGCGCCGCGGTGATCTCGCCCCGCCACAACAGGGCGTCCAGCCGGGCGCTGTCACTTTGCGGCGTCAGGTACGCGGCATCCTTTTGCAGGATGGCCTGCTCGATCGGCGGATCGAAACTTCCTTCGGCCCAGCCTTGGCGAATCAAGGCCGCGCCCTTGGTCTTTTCTCCGGCCGCCACCAGTGCCTCACCCAGCCGGATCCGGCCGATGGAGGAGTTGGGTGTCTTGGCGCCGAACCAGGCAATGATCGTGGCGGGCGCCATGTCGGGCGTGATGGCCGCCTCGGCCCGGGCCTGGAGCGTGCCGCGCAGCGGCCACGCGCCGGCGCTGGTCTTGGACTCCGTGCTTTTGATGACGGCGTCGATCTCCGCGAAGCTGGCGCCGCTATTCCTGTCCAAGGCGTAACGCCATTCGACAAGCTGTTTGGCCACCGGGTCCTGGCCCTGGGCCGCCAGGCTGCGCGCGCTGGCCCAGTCGCCATGGGCAGCGGCCTCGAAAGCGCGCACGAACAGGTCGTGATCGGCGGCCGAAAGGTATCTGAGCGTGCTGGGGCGGGGACCGGACAGTGCGCCCGCGCCGCTTGCGCTGGCGCCATCGGGGATGGGCTGCATCATCGCCACATCGCCCTGGCGGGTGAGGCCATCCGGCAAGGTCTGGGCGACCGCCAGCGAGACCAGGGCAGTGGAAAGCAGGCAGGCACGCAGAAAGGGCATGGCAGATGGCTTGTTGAAAAGCGCCGGACAGCTTAGACGAAAGCCCGTGCGCGGGGCCATAATGGGCCCTCAAAAGACGGACAACAATGTGACCGTCGGGAAAAAGAAATCGAGACGACTCATGACCGGCATTCGCGACCGCATCAAAGGCTCCATTCCCGCCCTGATCACGCCTTTCAAGGACGGCAAGGTGGACGAGGCCGCATTCCGCAAGCTGGTGAACTGGCAGATCGCGGAAGGTTCCAGCGGGCTGGTTCCCTGCGGCACCACCGGCGAATCACCGACCCTGAGCCATGAAGAGCATATGCGGGTGATTGAGATCTGCGTCGAGGAAGCGGCCGGCCGCGTTCCGGTGATCGCAGGCACCGGCTCCAACGCCACCGACGAGGCCATATCCCTGACCATGCACGCCAAGGAGGTCGGCTGCGACGCGGTGCTGTCGGTGACGGGCTATTACAACAAGCCGTCGCAGGAAGGGCAATATCGCCACTTCATGGCCATCGCCGAAGCGGTGGACATCCCGATCCTGCTCTACAACATCCCCGGGCGCGCCATCGTGGAGATCACCGTGGAGACCATGGCGCGGTTGGCCGGGCACAAGAACATCATCGGGGTGAAGGACGCCACCGCCAACCTGATGCGGCCCTCGCGCGAGCGCCTGGCCTGTGGGCCGGACTGGCTCTTGATCTCGGGCGAGGACGGCACCGCGATGGGCTACAACGCCCATGGCGGGTCGGGCTGCATCTCGGTGACGGCCAATGTCGCCCCAAAGCTTTGCGCGGAGTTCCAGGCGGTCTGTGCGGCGGGCGATTTCGCCAAGGCGCGTGCGTACCAGGACCGGCTGATGCCGCTGCATGACGCCATGTTCTGCGAGCCGTCGCCGGCGCCGGCCAAATATGGCGCCTCGCTGCTGGGGCTTTGCATGCCCGATGTGCGCCTGCCGCTGGTGGAAGCCACCGAGGCCGCGCGCGCCCAGGTCAGGGCCGCCATGCAGGGCGCCGGCATCAAGAACTGACCCGCTTGTCATGGCCGGCCCCCAGATCCGCGCGCAGCGCGGTCGGAGGGTAAACTTCACTACCCGGCCATCCACGCATGCGGCAAGATGGATGGCCGGCCCGGAGGCCGGCCATGACATTGTTTTGTAATAAGATATGGCAAAGAAGAAAGACGACGGCTTCAAGATCATTGCCGACAACCGCAAGGCGCGTTACGCCTATGCCATCGACGAGACCCTGGAAGCGGGCATCATGCTGGTGGGTTCGGAGGTCAAGTCGCTGCGCAGCGGCAAATCCACCATTTCGGAAAGCTATGCCCAGGCCAAGGACGGC
>DATAWO010000155.1:0-41912 GCA_036267165.1 Rhizomicrobium sp.
CTCGATCCCGTTCGTCGTTACGCCATCACGAACGTATTCGCCTGCGCTATGAACGACGATCTCGTGGTTGTAGTCTTTGCCGAGTTCGGTGTAACCGCCCCATTCATCCGTGTGGATTGTCGAGCCCTTTTTGATGTTCGAGTAGATTTCGGCTTTTAGAACTTTACCGCTTGGGCCTGAAACAGGCATCGCCTTCGTCCTGCCGCCGCGCTCCCTTATTCCGAGTACCGGCGTCTTGCCGACCGTACCGCGTCCGCCGTTGTGCTTTTTGTTTTCATGTTTGTTCTTTTCCTTGCCGCCGAAATATGCCTCGTCAACCTCAACGATGCCGCTCAGGACCGTCAGGTCATTGCCGCAAGCTTCGCGGATACGCCCCAGCATGAACCAAGCCGATTTTTGTGTGATCCCGATTTCCTTCGCGAGCTGGAGACTTGAGATTCCTTTCCGCGCCGTCATCAGGAGGTATATCGCGTAAATCCACTTGTGCAGGGGGATGTGCGAGCGCTCGAAGATCGTCCCGGTCCGAATGGTGAAGTCGAGCTTGCAGGCGTTGCAGCGGTAGAAGCCGTCCTTCCGGGGCGTGATCCGGTCCGCCCCCTGACACGTCGGGCAAATCGCCCCGTTGGGCCAACGGCGCGCTTCAATGTAGGCGCGGGCGGAAGCCTCATCCGGGAAGGCTGCAGAAAGCTGGAAAACGCTGATGGTTGAACGGCTCATGGGACTCCCCCCTGTTTCTAGGTAAATTATTACCTAGTCGGGTAAGGGAGTCAAGTATATAATTCTCTTTTATTTGTGATGGGCCGAAGAAGGCGCTTACGATCAGGCCTGCGGATCACTGTCGAAGGCAAGGCGAATGTCATTCTTCAACACCGGCCTCAAGCTGCTCTGCGCCGCCGCCCTGATCGCCACGGCGCTGCCGGCCGGCGCCCAGGTGACCGAAACCGCCGCCAAACATCACATGATCGCCGCCGCCAATCCCCATGCCGCGGAAGCGGGGCTGGAGATGATGCGCGCCGGCGGCAGCGCGGTGGACGCGGCCATCGCCACCCAGATGGTGCTGGGCCTGGTGGAACCGGAATCGTCGGGCATCGGCGGCGGCGCCTTCATGCTGGTCTACGATCCAAAGACCAGGCACACGACGAGTTTCGACGGTCGCGAAATGGCGCCGGCTTCCGCCACGCCCACCATGTTCCTGGATGCGAACGGCCAGCCCCGCAACAAGGGTGAGGCCATTCCCGGCGGCCTTTCGGTGGGCATTCCCGGGGTGGTGAAGATGCTTTGGCTGGCGCATGCCAAATACGGCAAGCTGCCCTGGGCCAAGCTGTTCGAGCCCGCAATCACGCTGGCGGAGAACGGTTTCCCGGTCGGGCCCAAGCTGGCGCGCACCGTCAAGGGCTTTACCCGCGGCGCCGAAATGCCTGACATCCGGGCGCATTTCTACCATGCCGATGGCACGCCGCTTCAGGAAGGCGAGCTCTACAAGGATCCGGAATATGCCGCGACCCTGAAGAAGATCGCCAAGCAAGGCCCCGACGGCTTCTACAAGGGTGAGATCGCGCAGGCGATCGTGGATGCGGTTCATCATGCGCCCAAAAACCAGGGCGGCATGACGCTCACCGATCTCGCCAATTACCAGCCGCACGAGCGCGAGCCGGTGTGCGGCGACTACCGGGAATATCATCTCTGCTCGATGGGGCCCCCCTCCTCCGGCGGCATCGCGGTGCTGCAGATATTGGGCATGCTGCAGCGGTTTTCGCCTGATCAGCTCACCCCCAATACCGCAAGCGGCGCCCATCTTTTCGCCGAGGCCAGCCGGCTGGCTTACGCCGACCGCGCGCAATATCTGGGCGATCCCGCTTTTGTGGATGTACCGGTCAAGGGCCTGCTGGACAGAAACTACATCGCCAGCCGCGCCGCGCTGATCGATCCCGCCCATGACATGGGCACGGCGGTGGCGGGCAATCCGCCGGAAAAACATGCGGAGCTTGCGCCCCAGGTTTCGCCGGTTCTGCATGGCACCAGCCACATGACCATCGTGGATGACACCGGCGAAGTGGTGGCCATGACCACCTCGGTGGAGTCGGTCTTCGGCGCCAATGTCATGGTCAAGGGCTTCATGCTCAACAACACCCTCACCGATTTCTCCTTCCAGCCGGTGCGTGACGGAAAGCCGGTGGCCAATGCGCCGGCGCCGGGCAAGCTGCCTCTCTCAGCCATGTCGCCCACCATCGTGTTCGACAAGGAGGGCAACTTCCTGGTGTCGGTGGGTTCGCCCGGCGGTCCCGCCATCATCGACTATGTGGCCCAGATTCTGATCGGCATCCTGGATGCGCATATGAGCCCAAAGGACGCGCTGGCCATGCCGCATGAGATCAACATGAACGGCCCCACCCTTTTGGAGAAGTCTCCCACCTCCGACGCGCTGGCCGCCCAACTCACCGCCATGGGCCACAATGTCCAGGTTCCCCAGGTCGAGGGCAGCGGGCTGCACGGCATCGAAAAGACCCCGGATGGCTATATCGGCGCCGCCGACCCCCGCCGGGACGGCATCGCGCTGGGGGATTGAGGCGAGTTATCCGCTATCGCGGCGGCCCTACGTTGTCGCTAGCCGGGAATTGCATTGGGGGATTAGGGGGCTGGCCACCGCGCCATCCGCTATCGCGGCGGTGCTACGCTGTCGCCAGCCAGGGTGATTGAAATAATATTTCAATCCAGACGGGCGGGCGGTCGTTGACAGCGGCGGGCCCGCCCCCTAAAAACCCCGCTCTTTCGGGCCCTTTGGGCCATCTTTCGGAGCCTTGAGACCCATGAAGCGCACCTATCAGCCGAGCAAACTCGTGCGCAAGCGCCGCCATGGCTTCCGTTCGCGCATGGCCACCGCTGGCGGCCGCAGGGTTCTCAACCGCCGCCGGTCTTCCGGCCGCAAGAAGCTCTCGGCCTGACGGCCCCTCCGGGCCAGCCGAGAGACCAACCTCTCACCGTGGAACGCCTCAAGAAGCGCGCCGATTTCTTGAGGGCGGCGCGGGGAATCCGCCGTGTCGAAGGCGCCATCACGCTGGAAACCTGCCTCACCCCTGCCCCCGACACCCGGCCCGGCGCCTTGCGCATCGGTTTCACCGCCAGCAAGAAGATCGGCAATGCGGTCACCCGCAACCGGGCCAAGCGCCGGCTGCGCGCCGCTGCGTCGCAACTGCTGCCCCTTTTGGGACGGGAGGGCCATGACTATGTTCTGGTCGCGCGCGGCACCACCGTGGCGCGTCCTTTTCCGGCCCTTCTGTCAGACATCACCACGGCCCTGAAAACGGCGCACCGCAAGCTGGACGCGAAAGCCGGAGAGGGTCATGGCTGAATTGTTCGTCGCGCTTCTGTCCGCGCCGATCCGCGTCTATCGCGCCCTGATCTCGCCCCTGATGCCGCATGTCTGCCGCTTCACCCCCAGCTGCTCGGTCTATGCGCTGGAAGCGCTGAAGCTTCACGGCCCCGCCAGGGGATCGTGGCTGGCTCTGCGCCGGCTTGCGCGCTGCCATCCCATCACCTGGCTCGGCGGCTCGTCGGGCCTTGATCCTGTTCCTCTTTCAAAGACGCAACATCCATGAACAACAACAAGAATGTCGTCCTGGCCATCGCGCTGGCCGCCGCGGTGCTGATCATCTGGCAGTATTTCGTCGCCACGCCCGCGATGAAGGCCGAGCATGCGCGCCAGGCCGCCCTGACCCACCAGGAAAAGACCGCGCCCGCCGCAGCTCCGGTGCTGCCCGGCATCGCCAGCGGCACCACGCATATGAGCCGTGATGCGGCGCTGAAGGCGGGCGGCCAGCGGGTGGCGATCGATGCGCCGATGGTGGATGGCTCGATCCTGCTCAAGGGCGCGCGCTTCGACGACCTGCGCCTGAAGAAATATCACGACACCATCAACCCCAAGAGCCCCGAGATCGTGCTGCTCGCCCCCAAGAGCACGGATTATCCCTATTCCGCCACCTTCGGCTGGGTTGGCGCGGCCGGCATGCCGGACGACAACAGCCAATGGACGCAAGTGAATGGCGGCACGCTGTCGCCCGGCCATCCGGTGACACTGGCTTTCGACAATGGCCATGGCCTGGTCTTCACCCGCGTCATCTCCATCGACAACCAGTACATGTTCACCGTCACCGACAGCGTCGCCAACAAGGGTGGCCAGGCGGTGTCGCTTTATCCCTATGGCACGGTGGAGCGTCAGGGCATCCAGAAGGATGAATCCGGCCTCTATCTGCATGTCGGCTTTGTCGGCGTCGCCAATGGCAGCGAGGTCGACGCCAACTACAAGGACTTCAAGGATCCCGGCACCCCGCCCAAGACCTTCTCGTCCACCGGCGGCTGGGCCGGCATCACCGACAAATACTGGATGGCGGCGGTGGTGCCGCCGCAGAATGAAGCCTTCAATGGCGCCTATCTCGGCAACAAGACCGCCACCGGCGTTGACGCCTATCAGGCCAATTACCGGCTGAACGGACGCAATCTCGCGCCCGGCCAGGCCACCAGCGTCACCCACCGGCTGTTCGCCGGCGCCAAGGTGGTGGATATCCTGCGCGGCTATCAGGACAATCTCCACATCAGCCACTTCGACAATGCGGTGGACTGGGGCTGGTTCTGGTTCCTCACCCGTCCCTTCTTCTGGGTGCTGGATCATCTCTACAAGCTGTTCGGCAATTTCGGCCTGGCCATTCTGGGCCTGACCGTGGTGGTCAAGCTCGTCTTCTTCCCGCTGCAGACCGCCTCCTTCCGCTCCATGAGCAAGATGAAGAAGCTGCAGCCGCATATGGAGGCGCTGAAGAAGCAGCACAAGGACGATCCGCAGCAGCTGCAGCTGGCGATGATGGAGCTTTACAAGCGCGAGAAGGCCAATCCGCTGTCGGGTTGCGTGCCGATCCTGCTCACCATTCCGGTGTTCATCGCCCTCTACAAGGTGCTGTTCGTCACCATCGAGATGCGCCAGGCGCCTTTCTATGGCTGGATCCATGACCTGTCCGCGCCCGATCCCACCTCGCTGCTGAACCTGTTCGGCCTGATCCCCTATAATCCGGCCACCACCCTGCCGCACTTCCTGCTGATCTTCTCCGTCGGGGTGTGGCCGATCGTGATGGGTTTCACCCAGTTCCTGCAGGGCAAGCTCAATCCCGCCCCCGCCGATCCGATACAGGCGCGCATGTTCACCTTCATGCCGCTGATCTTCACCTTCATGTTCGCCACCTTCCCGGCCGGCCTGGTGATCTACTACTGCTGGAACAATTTCCTGACCGTGATCCAGCAGTCGATCATCATGAAGCGCGAAGGCGTGGAGATTAAGTTCTTCGACAATCTCATGGGCAAGAAGCGCGACGCATGAGCGACGCGGAGGAAGCCGCGCGCAAGCTGTTCGCGGGGCCTTGCGATTTCGTCTGGGGCGCGACCTCGGCTGAGAGCCTGCCGCCGGAAAAGCTGAACGAGATCGCCTTTGTCGGCCGCTCCAATGCCGGCAAATCCAGCCTGATCAATGCGGTGACGGGACGAAAAAGCCTGGCCCGGGTGTCGCAGACGCCCGGTGCCACCCGCCAGATCAATTTCTTCAATCTGGCGGACCGGCTGATGCTGGTGGACCTGCCTGGCTATGGCTTCGCCAAGCGTTCCAAGACCGAAGCGCAAGCGTGGCAGGAGATGATCTTTTCCTATCTGCGCCGCCGCGCGCGGCTGCGGCGCGTGGCGCTTCTGATCGACGCACGGCGCGGGGTGATGGACAGCGACCGTGAGGTCATGGCTCTGCTTGACCAGACCGCCGTCTCCTATGGCCTGGTGTTGACCAAGGCCGACGAGCTCGGGGCCGGCGAACGCGCCGTGGCGCTGGAGAAAACCGCCGCCGAGGCCGTCCGCCACACCGCCGCCCTCGCCGAAGTTCAGTTAACCTCCGCGCTGGCCGGTGACGGCATCAGCGCCTTGCGTACCCATCTGGCGGCTCTGACTGAATAAATGCTTGGGCAGCCCGCACCGGCCGCGCTATAACGCGCCGCTTTTTCAACTGGGCGCGCGCCTCATGGCCGGATCATCCGACGAGCCTGAAGACCGGAACCTCCGCACCCTGGCGCGCTGGCGCCAGACGGGCCGGGTGCTGGTCGAGGCGCTGCCCTACATCCTGAAATACGACCAGAAGACCATCGTGGTGAAGTATGGCGGCAACGCCATGACCGGCAGCGGCACCGACGATTTCGCCCAGGACATCGTGCTGATGAAGCAGACCGGCATCGATCCGGTGGTGGTGCATGGCGGCGGTCCCCAGATCGGGGCCATGCTCAAGCGGCTGAACATCAACTCCACCTTCATTGACGGGTTGCGCGTCACCGATCAAGCCGCGGTGGAGGTGGTGGAGATGGTCCTGACCGGCTCCATCAACAAGCAGATCGTCACCGGCATCAATGCCGCGGGTGGCCGCGCCGTGGGCCTTTCGGGCAAGGACGGCAATCTGGTGATCGCCCGCAAGGTGGCGATGACCAAGACCGATCCGGTGACCGGCGAGAAGGTGGCCGTGGACCTGGGCTTTGTCGGGGAACCCGACACCGTCAATCCGGAAGTGCTGCACTCCATCATGAAGTCGGAGACCATTCCGGTGATCGCCCCCATCGGCGCGGGCCGCAAGGGCGAGACCTACAACATCAATGCCGACACGGTGGCGGGCGCGGTGGCGGGCGCGTTGAAGGCCGAACGCCTGATCCTTCTGACCGACGTGGAAGGCGTGCTGGACCAGGACAAGAAGCTGATTCCGCGCCTTTCCGTGCGCGAGGCGCGCAAGCTGATCTCCGACGGCGTCATTTCCGGCGGCATGATCCCCAAGATCCAGACCGCCATTGATGCGGTGGAAGGCGGCGTTCACGCCGCCGTCATCCTGGACGGGCGTATCCCCCATGTGCTTCTGCTCGAATTGTTCACCGAGCATGGCGCGGGCACGCTCGTCACCGCCAGCTGACGCGGGAAATGACACGGACCCTTTTGGCGCTGCTGGTTCTGGGGTTGATGTCCCTGCCCGCCCAGGCCGCGCTCACTTTGTGCAACCGCACCAGCTACATCCTTTATGCCGCGACTTCGGCGATACAGTCGCCCAGGAGCCAGACCGAAGGCTGGACCCGCATCGCGCCGGGCGAATGCCAGATCGCGCGCAAGGAGGCCCTGACGGCGGAGACCTATCTGGTCCATGCCCGCACATCGCTGGCCCATTCCGGCCCGCCGCGCGCCTGGGGCGGCGCCTATCCGGTCTGCGTCAAGGACGCCAACTTCACCATCAAGCAGGCGGTGACCCAGCCCTATTGCACCGCCGATGACACCTTCCCGCTGCCCTTCGCCGCGCTGGACAATCGCGGCAAGGCGGCCTGGACGATGAATTTCGACGAGCAGCCGGCGATGAGCCTGACCGAGGCGCAGCTTGCCGGTGTCAAGCGCCTGCTCAGGGACAATGGCTATGCCATCACGCGCATCGACGGAAAACCCGACAAGGCGACCGGCGCGGCGCTGGCCGATTTCCGCAAGCGCATGCATTTCGCCGCCGATGCCGGCAATGCCGAACTGTTCACCGTGCTGGAAGGCGAGGCCCGCAAGCGGATAGCCCCGGCCGGCTATACCGTCTGCAATGATGCGCGCGAGCCCCTGCTGGTGGCGCTGGGCCAGATCGACAAGGGCAAGGCGGTGTCACAGGGCTGGTGGACGATCGAGCCGGGCGCCTGCGCCAAGGCCATCACCACGCCGCTCAATAGCGACGCGGTCTATATCCTGGCCCAGCGCAAGAGCGGCGGCGCCCTGGTCGGCGGACCCATGCGTTTCTGCACCACCGTCGCGGCGTTCGAGATCCGCGGTGGTGCGAACTGCGCGGCGCGCGGCTTCACCGAATCCGGCTTTGCCGCCACCCGCACCAGGGGCGTTGCCGGCTATGTCGCCCATATCGGGCCGGCCGGCCTTAACCGCAGTTCCTGAGTTCAGACGGAAATGTTGAAATAGTTGAGATGCCAGCGCATCTCTTCCTTGCTGAGCGGAAAGCCTATGCCGCCGCGCGCGGGAAGAATGTCACGGCTGGGCAGCTTCATGATGAAGGTCTGGATCTTGAACGCCACCCGCATGGACAGATGGGTGTGCCAGACCAGCGCCACGATCGGCTTGGCGTTGCCGGCCGAGAGGATTTTCTTCACCGTCTGCTCGGTGACATTGGCCAGCTGGGCCAGCGCCAGCACCACGAGCTCGCGCTGGCCGGCCTGGGCCGCCTGTTCCAGGAAGGCGCCGTCCAGCCGGCCGTCCTTGCGCGCCGCGGCCACCAGGTCCGCCGGCGACACGGTGTCGAAGGCCTGCGGGGCTTCCGCCAGGCGCAGGCGCAATTCGCGGTTCAGGTGAATGCGGGTGGCGTCCGACAGGTCGTTGCGCGCCGCCAGCCGTTCCAGGATGGAGGCGCCCACCAGCGAACCGATGCGGCGGATGGCGCGGGCCGACAGATCGGCGCGCAACGCCAGCGGCATATGCCAGGCGCTGATGTCTTCGGCCTGCTCGATGATGCGGTCCATCGTCTCCTTGCGGATTTTCGCATCCGGATTGACCAGCAGGGCTGCAACCGCCGGCACGTCCAGCGACTGCACCAGCCGGTCGCTGACCGGTTCGCTGACCGGCCTGCGGCTGGCGATGGCGGTGAGGACTTCCTGCACCTGGCCTGAGGCGATGATCTCGACCAGGTCGGCGTCGGAGAGAAGCGGCGAATATTGCAGGATGGGCGCCGCCACCACGGTGTGGATGTCGCGCGCGAGCGTCAGCGCGATCTCCCTGGGGATGCAGTCCAGGCTCTTGATTTCCTCGGCCAGGATCGCGCGCACCCGCACGGAGGCGTCGCGCGCCAGGCATTCCAGCGTCTCGATGGTGAGCGCGAAGATATGTGAACTTTCGCGTTCCGAGAGGCCCGGCATCAGGCGGCCGATCTTGACCGCGAGTTCCGCGCGCACATCCTCGACGTCATCATCGGCCAAAGCGCGGTTGGTGATGGCGGGCGCGGCCGGGTTGGCCGCCACCGCGGCGCGCACGGCGGCCGTGCCATGCTGGGCGAGATATTGCAGCACATCGGCGCCGGCATCGGTGCGGCCCGCAAGCTCGGCGGTGCCGCCGCCGGTCTGCTGTTCGCGCCGGGTGCGGATGTCGAGCATGTCGAGTGCATCGCGCGGGTTGAGGCCCGGACGGAGCGGGGGACGGCGTGGTGTCTGATCCATTATCTGCCTGTTTTGCCTCCCCCGATTTCCCATTGTGGCGCGGGCCGCTTTAACAGCCGCTAAAGGGAGATGGTGGACGCGCGTTAACGGTGCTTGCGCCTGGGCCTTGGCCACGCCATGTTCTGGCCCGATGGAAAGCCTGAATCTCGCGGAAAATGACACGGAGCGGCGCGGGCCGGCGCCCGATTTCCGCCATGTCCGGAGCTGGATTTTCGACCTGGACAACACGCTTTACCGCGCCGACAACGGCATCTTCGCCCAGATCGAAGCCCGCATGACCGAATATGTGATGGCGTTCCTCAAGCTCGGGCGCGAGGAGGCCTATGCGCGGCAGAAGGAACTCTATCGCCGCTACGGAACCACCCTGAACGGGCTGATGACGGAGCATGGCGCGGAGCCCGATGCCTATCTGCGCTATGTGCATGACATCGATCTCTCAAGCCTGGCCCCCGACCCGATGCTGGCGGCGGCGATCACGCGGCTGCCGGGACGGCGCTTTGTCTTCACCAACGGCTGCCGCGACCATGCCGCGCGCATCCTGGACCGGCTCAGGATGACGGATCTGTTCGACGCGGTATGGGACATCCGCAGCATGGACTTTGCGCCCAAGCCCGAGCCGCGCGCCTATGCCAGTGTGGTGCAAGCTTCGGGCGTGACCGCGGCCTCCGCGGCGATGTTCGACGACATCGCCCGCAATCTGGTGCCGGCGCGCGCCATGGGCATGACCACGGTCTGGCTGAAGACGGATTCGCCCTGGGGCAAGCACGGCCCCTTGATGGACGTGGCCCGGGGCGATATCGACCATGAGACCGACGACCTCGCCCGGTTTCTGCACGGCATCAGGGTTTGACCATGAGCGATTTGAGCGCCGCCATCAACGCCGCCTGGGAAAAGCGCGACCAGCTTGGCGTCACAGCCACGGGTGCGGAGCGCGAGGCGGTGGAAGCCGCTCTTGACGGCCTGGACAATGGTTCCTTGCGCGTGGCCGAAAAGGCCGGCGGGGAATGGAAGGTGCATGAATGGCTGAAAAAGGCCGTGCTGCTGTCCTTCAGGCTCAACGACATGAAGCTGATTTCTGGCGCGCCCGATGAGGCGGTGTGGTGGGACAAGGTGGATTCCAAATTCCTGGGATGGGACGAGGCCAAATTCCGCGCCGCCGGTTTCCGCGCCGTGCCGGGCGCGGTGGTGCGCCGCTCGGCCTTCATCGCCAAGGGCGCGGTGTTGATGCCCAGCTTTGTGAATGTCGGCGCCCGCGTGGGCGAAGGCACCATGATCGACACCTGGGCCACGGTCGGCTCCTGCGCCCAGGTCGGCGCGCATTGCCACATTTCGGGCGGCGCGGGCCTGGGCGGGGTGCTGGAGCCGCTGCAGGCCTCCCCCACCATCATCGAGGACAATTGCTTCATCGGCGCGCGCGCCGAAGTGGCCGAAGGCGTGATCGTGGGCGAAGGCAGCGTGCTCAGCATGGGCGTCTATCTGTCGGCCTCCACCAAGATCGTGGACCGCGCCACCGGGGAAGTGCATCTGGGCAAGGTGCCGCCTTATTCGGTGGTGGTGTCGGGTTCGTTACCCTCTGCCACCGGCCGCAGCGAAACCGCAGGCCAGAACAAACCTTCCCCCAATCTCTATTGCGCGGTCATCGTCAAGCGGGTGGATGAGAAGACCCGCGCCAAGACCTCGATCAACGAATTGCTGCGCGACTGATGAGCATCCAGATAGACGCGCTGGCGCTGGCCCAGGCCCTGATCCGCAAACCTTCGGTGACGCCGAAGGATGCCGGCGCGCTGGACGTCCTGGAAGCGGTGCTGAAGGAGCTGGGCTTTGCAACCCATCGCCTGCCGTTCGGCGATGTGGACAATCTCTATGCCAAGCTGGGCGAAGGCGCACCGCAGTTCTGCTTTGCCGGCCACACCGATGTCGTGCCGGTGGGCGAAGGCTGGCAGACCGATCCCTTCGCCGCCGAGATACGCGACGGCCTGCTTTATGGCCGCGGCGCCGCTGACATGAAATCGGCCCTCGCCGCCTTCGTCGCCGCGGTGGCGCGGGTCCGCATCGCCAAGGGCTCGGTCAGCCTGATGATCACCGGCGACGAGGAAGGCCAGGCCGTCAACGGCACCGTCAAGCTGCTGGAATGGCTGAAGGCGCGCGGGGAAAAGATCGATCATTGTGTGGTGGGCGAGCCCACCAGTGTGGGCCATGCCGGCGACACCTTGAAGATCGGCCGCCGCGGCTCGATCAATTTCAAGGTCACGGTGAGCGGGGTGCAGGGCCATGTCGGCTATCCGCAAAAGGCCAGGAATCCCATCCCCGCGCTGGCGGAGCTGGTGACCCAGCTCGCCGCCCACAAGCTCGACAAGGGGACCGAGCATTTCGATCCCTCGACCCTGGCCTTCACCACCATGGATGTGGGCAATGATGCCACCAATGTGATCCCGGGCGAGGCGCGCGCGGGCTTCAATATCCGCTTCAATGACAAGCATACGCCCGAAAGCCTGACCAACTGGGTCAGGGATCGTGCCCAGCGCATCACCGAAGAGGCCGGCTGCAGGATCGACATCCGCGCGCTGACCAGCGGCGTGTCGTTCCTCACTGCCCCCGGCAAGTTCACCCAACTGATCAGCGACACCGTTGCCAGCATCACCGGCCAGTCGCCATTTTTTTCCACCAGCGGCGGCACCTCGGACGCGCGCTTCATCAAGGACTTCTGCCCGGTGGTGGAACTGGGGTTGGCGGGCACGACCATGCACAAGGCCGATGAGTGCGTGCCGGTGTCGGAGATCCATGCCCTGACCGACATTTATGCGGCGATCCTGGCGGCCTATTTCGCGAAGCCCCCGATTTGAACGGCGCGCCGATCGGCATCTTTGATTCCGGCATGGGCGGGCTCACGGTGATGCGCGCCCTGAAAGCGCGCCTGCCCCGCGAATCCTTCATCTATCTGGGCGACACGGCGCGGCTTCCTTACGGCACCAAGAGCGCGGACACGGTGACGCGCTATGCGGTGCAGGCAAGCCGCACGCTGATGACCCATGGCATCAAGCTTCTGGTGGTGGCCTGCAATACCGCCAGCGCCGCGGCCGTACCTATCCTGACGGAAAGGCTGGCGCCCCTGCCGGTGGTGGGCGTGATCCAGCCCGGCGCCGAAGCTGCCGTGATGTCGGTGCCGGAGGGGCCCATCGCGGTGATCGCCACCGAAGGCACGGTGAAAGGCGGCGCCTATGTCCGGGCCATTCAGTCGCTGGCGCCACAGATGCCGGTGGTGCAACAGGCCTGTCCCCTGTTCGTGGCGCTGGCGGAAGAGGGTCTGCGCGACGGCCCCATTACCGAACTGGCGGCGCAGCGCTATCTGGGTCCAGTGCTCGCCACCATCCCAGGCCGCGCGGGCTGGTCCTGGGCTGCACCCATTTTCCGGTGCTGAAACAGACCATCGCCAAGGTCGCGGGTGCGGATGTGACCCTGATCGACAGCGCCGAGACCACGGCCGCGGCGGTGGAGGAAATCCTGCGCACCAAATCGTTGCTGCATGATGGTTCGGCGCAGCCGCCGCGCTTTCTGGCGACGGATGCGCCCGGCCGCTTTGCCCATCTGGGTGAGATATTCCTGGGCGAGCCGATCGATCCCGGCAGCGTGACCCTGGTCGACCTTTAGAGTTCCCTTACTGTCATGCCCGTACCCCGGTCCGCGCGAAGCGCGGCCGGAGTATAAACTCCAGCGGGCATCCATGCCTGACATAAAGCAAGATGCAGAAATGGATTCCCGCTGACGCGGGAATGACACATTGTTTTGATGCCTAATAATCCACCCTCACCAGATAAAGCCCCTCCGGCGGCGAAACCGGGCCGCAGGCCGCGCGGTCGCGCGCCTCCAGCGCCTTCTTCACATCCAGCGGCTTCCATTTGCCTTCGCCCACCAGCTTGAGCGTGCCGGCAAAGGAGCGGATCTGGTGATGCAGGAAGGAACGCGCCGACGCCTCGATATGAATTTCATCGGCGCGGCGGCTGACATCCAGCCGGTCCAGCGTCTTGACCGGCGACTGGGCCTGGCATTCGGCGGCGCGGAAGGTGGTGAAATCATGCTGTCCCACCAGGAACTGGGCGCCCCGCTGCATCGCCTCGGCATCCAGCTTGGGCGAGACATGCCACACCCGGCCCTTTTCCAGCGCCGGCGGACCGCGGCGGTTGAGGATGCGAAACAGATAGTGCCGCGCCGTGGCCGAAAAACGGGCATGGAATTCGCCGTCGGTCACCACCGCATCCAGCACCGAAACCGGATCGGGCCGCAGGTGATGGTTCAGTGCATCGCGCACCTTGCCGGATGGGAAGTCCTTGACCAGGTCGAAATGCGCCACCTGTCCCAGCGCATGGACGCCGGCGTCGGTGCGGCCCGCGCCGGTGACGATGACGCGCTCGCCGGAAAGCTTTTCGATCGCGGTTTCCAGCGCGCCCTGCACCGACGGCCCATTGTCCTGGCGCTGCCAGCCGACAAAGGGGCCGCCGTCATATTCCAATGTCAGACGATAGCGCATCAGGGTTTGGACTCAATTGGCAGTTATAGAATCAATAACTTGTCATGGCCCACCGGAGTGTGGGCCATCCAGTTGACGCGCGCATAACTCTTGTTGAAGAGCCTGCGTCACCTGGGTGGCCCGCATTCGCGGGCCATGACATTTTGGGCAATTTTCTAATTGAGTATGGTCGCTAGAGGAAGGAAAACCCGTGTGGCATTGGAAATCCACGTTGAAACGTGACAGCATCTTGAACGGTACTGCCTGCACGCTGGATTCTCAGAATCCGCAAGGCGCCTTCACCACACGCCACGATCAAGTCTTTACCTGACTCCAGAACATGGCCCGGTTGGCCCGAACCGGTTACCGGCTCCGCCAGCAGTATCTTAATGCGCTCTTGTCCCGTTCCATGAGACTCGGTCCATGCTCCAGGGTTGGGCGATAGGCCGCGAATAAGCCTGTCCAACTCCTTAGCCGGAGAATTCCACCATATCCGTGTTTCTGATTTCAGAATCTTCTTGGCGTAAGTGACACCATCTTCGGCTTGCGGCTGGGCCGTTACCGCGCCACGCTCCAGCGCGCCCAGGGCGCGTACCATCAGGTCGGCGCCCAGCCGCGACAGTTCGCTTATCAGATCGCCGCTGGTCTTGCGGCCGATGCGGACCTTTTCCGCCATCAGCACCGGGCCGGTGTCCAGCCCCTCATCCATCTGCATCACCATCACGCCGGTCTCTTCGTCGCCGGCCATCACCGCGCGCTGGATGGGGGCGGCGCCGCGCCAGCGCGGCAGAAGCGAACCATGCAGATTGAAACAGCCCAGCCGGGGCGCTTGCAGAATGGGTTTGGGCAGCAGTAGGCCGTAAGCCACCACAATGGCGGCATCCAGATCGAGGGCGGCGAATTCTTCCTGCTCGGCCGCGCCTTTCAGCGATGCCGGCGTGCGCACCGTCAGCCGCGCGCTTTCGGCAAATCTGTGAACCGGACCAGGCTCCAGCGCCATGCCCCGGCCTTTGGGGCGCGGCGGCTGGGAATAGACACAGGCGATGTCATGGCCTTGGGCAATCAGCTCGGCCAAGGTCGGCACCGCGAAATCCGGCGTGCCCATGAACGCAAGCCGCAGGGTCATGCGATCAGGCCGTCTCTTTGAGCTTCTTGGCCTTGGTCAGTTTCTTGATCGCCATGGAGCGCTTCAGCCGCGAAAGATGGTCGATGAACAGCACGCCGTTCAGGTGATCCATCTCATGCTGCAGGCAGGTGGCGAGCAGGCCATCGGCTTCCAGCAGCTGCTTGTTGCCGTCGCGGTCCAGATACTCGCACCTGATGCGGGCGGGGCGTTCGACATCGTCCCAGATTTCCGGCACCGACAGGCAGCCTTCCTCGAACACCGCCGTCTCTTCCGACGCCCAGAGGATCCTGGGATTGATGAAGGCGCGCGGGTTCTTCTTGCCCTCTTTCTGGTCCAGGTCGATCACAATCACCCGTTTGGGCACGCCGATCTGCACCGCCGCCAGGCCGATGCCTTCGGCGGCGTACATGCTCTCGGCCATGTCGTCCACCAGCTTGCGGATATCCGCATCCACCGTCCCGACATCGGTGGAGACGGCTTGGAGCCGTGGATCGGGGGCGGTTAGAATGGGGCGGATGGTCATGGGCTGGAAATAAGGCCGCCCGGCTTCATCGTCAAGGATTCTGGGGACTCAAGGATTCATGGATTTGGCATTGATGGTGCTGGCGGCGGCCGTGGTTCTGGGCGCGCTGATTCTGGCTTTTGCACGGCCCAAGCCTGCCAAGGCGGAACTCCCCGCGCCCGATCCGCGGCTGGATATGCTTCTGGCCAAGCAGGGTGAAATCGGCGGCCAGTTCACCCAGACGGTGGCGGCGCAGGAGGCCCTGACCCGCACCCTGGGCGAGCGGCTGGAGGCGCTGGAAAACCGCATGGGCGAAAACCTGACCGACAGCGCCACCAAGACCGCCGCCAGCATCGCCGGCATCGGCGAGCGGCTGGTGGTGATCGACGAGGCGCAGAAGAACATCTCGGCGCTGTCGGGACAGGTGGTCGGCTTGCAGCAGGTGCTGTCCAACAAACAATCGCGTGGCGCTTTCGGCCAGGCCCAGATGGAAGAGATCGTGCGCGACGGCCTGCCGACCTCGCTCTACGATTTCCAGTTCACCCTTTCCAACAGGAACCGGCCCGACTGCATCATCCGCATTCCCGGCAACAAGGCGCTGCTGGTGATCGATTCAAAATTCCCGCTGGAAGCGTTTGATGCGCTGCGCCGCGCCACCACGGAAGACGAAAAGAAAGCCGCGCTGGCCCAGGTTCGCGCCAGCGTCGGCAAGCATGTCACCGACATCGCCGAAAAATACCTGATCCCCGGCGAGGTGCAGACGCCCGCCATCATGTTCGTGCCGTCAGAGTCTCTTTATGCCGACCTGCATGACGGCTTTGCCGACGTGATCCAGAAAGCGCATCGCGCCAATGTGATCGTGGTGTCGCCCAACATCCTGATGCTGGCCATCAACACCATTCAGACAGTCATGAAAGACGCGCGCATGCGCGAACAGGCCGACCTGATCAAGAAGGAAGTGGGCACGCTGCTCAATGACGTGCGACTGTTGGGCGACCGGGTGCTGAAGCTGCAGAGCCACTTCAACCAGGCCGATGCCGACATCAAGAACATCCTGATTTCCACCGGCAAGATCACCGGGCGGGCGGAAAAGATCGAGAAGGTCGAATTGGCCCCGCCGGACGGCAGCAAAAGCCTGACCTAAAGCGCGCGGCGGGCTTTGAAGGCGGCGCTCAAAGTGCCTTCATCCAGGTAATCGAGCTCGCCGCCCACCGGCACGCCATGGGCAAGCCGCGTCACCTTCATGTCGCCCAGCAGGTCCATCAGATAATGCGCCGTGGTCTGGCCTTCGACCGTGGCATTCATCGCCAGGATCACTTCGTCCACATTCTGCTTCACGCGTTCCAGAAGTTTGCCCACATTCAGCCGCTCCGGCGTCACGCCGTCCAGCGCCGACAGCGCCCCGCCCAGCACATGGTAACGGCCGCGGAACACCCCCGCCCGCTCCAGCGCCCACAAATCCGCCACGTCTTCCACCACGCACAGCAGATGTGGATCGCGGCGGGGATCGCTGCAGATGGCGCAAGGCGACTGGGTGTCGAGATTGCCGCAGACTTCGCAAGTGAGAATGGCGTCGGCCGCTTCGCGCAGACTGTCGGCCAAAGGCTCCAGCAAGGTGTCACGCTTTTTCAGCAGCGCCAGCGCGGCGCGGCGCGCCGAACGCGGGCCAAGTCCCGGCAGCTTGGACAGCAGCTGGATCAGCCGCTCGATCTCGGAACCGATGGCGGCCATGCCTTAAAACCTGTCATGGCCGGCCAGCGTCAGCGCGAGCCGGCCATCCACGACCGGGCGCAGCAGTGCGCCGGGAATAGCGATATTTCTCATTCTTCGTCTTTATCCGGCATGGCGGGCAGGGTCTCGTCCTGCGCCGCGTCTCGTACCGCCACGATTTCCGCGCCCGGAAAACGGTCCAGCACGGCGCGCACCATCGGTTCCTGCGCCACGGCCTCGAAGCGCGCCGTCTTGGCTGCCTGTTTCTGCTCAGCCAAAGTGGGCGCGCCACCCTGGCTGGCGATCGACACTGTCCAGCGCTCGCCGGTGATGGCGCGCAGCTTGGTCTGCAGGTCGTTGGCCAGAGTGCGGGGCGCGCGCGCGGTGGGGCGGATTTCGATTCTCCCCGGCTCCAGCCGCACCAGATGGACATTGTGCTCCAGATTCACCCGCAATTCCGAACGCGGCTCGCACAGGGCGACCACGTCTTCCAGATTGCGAATGGACGCGGTGGGGGCGCCTTCCGGCATGGCGGCGCGGGCCGGCATGGCCGAGCCGCTGGCAACCGGCGCGCGTGACGGAGATGACGGCGCGGGCGCACCGCCGCCACGCGGCGCCGGCACGGCACCACCGTCGAGCAGATCCTTTACCAGCTTGTCGGTGGGCGGCAGTTCGGCTGCATAGGCCAGCCGGATCAGCGCCATCTCGCAGGCCGAGATCGGCCTGGTGGCGTCGCGCACCTCGAACAGGCCCTTGAGCAGGATCTGCCAGGCGCGGGTCAGCGCGGCAACCGACAGTTTCGCCGCCAGTTCCGCCGCGCGTTTGGCCTCGCCCGAACCGCCGTCAAAGAAACCCTGCGCCGCTGGCGCGACCTTCACCCGGGTGAGAAAATGGGTGGTCTCCAGCAGATCCTGCATCACCGCCAGCGGATCGGCGCCCGCGTCATACAGGCCCTGGAGATCGGTCAGGGCATCGGCAATCCTGCCGCCCATCAGCTTCTCGAAAATGTCCAGCACCCGGCCGCGATCGGCCAGGCCCAGCATCTGGCGCACGGTCTCCGTGGTGATCATCTCGCCTTCGCCCCCACTTCCACCACGGTGCGCAATCGCCTGGTCCAGCAGCGACAGGGAATCACGCGCCGACCCCTCGGCGGCGCGGGCGATCAGTGCCAGCGCGCCTTCCTCGATCCTGACCTGTTCTTTTTCCGCCAAGGTCGCCAGATAGGCGGCCAGTTCGGCACTGTCGATGCGGCGCAGGTCGAAACGCTGGCAGCGCGACAGTACCGTGACCGGAACCTTGCGGATTTCGGTGGTGGCGAAGACGAACTTCACATGCGGCGGCGGTTCTTCCAGGGTCTTGAGCAGGCCGTTGAAGGCCTGTTTCGACAGCATATGGACTTCGTCGATGATATAGACCTTGTAGCGCGCGGCGACAGGCGCATAGCGCACGCCCTCGATGATCTCGCGGATATCGTCGATGCCGGTGCGCGATGCCGCGTCCATCTCCTGCACATCGACATTGCGCGATTCCGAAATCGAGACGCAGGGCTCGCACACACCGCAAGGGTGGATGGTGGGCTCCGTCCGCTTGCCATCCGGCCCAATGCAGTTCAGCGCGCGGGCGATGATGCGCGCGGTGGTGGTCTTGCCCACCCCGCGCACCCCCGTCAGCATGAAGGCATGGGCGATACGGCCGGTGGCAAAGGCGTTGGACAGGGTGCGCACCAGCGCTTCCTGCCCGATCAGGCCGGTGAAATCGGTGGGACGGTATTTGCGCGCAAGAACGCGATAGGGCTGGGTCATGTCGGCCATAAGAGGACTATAGCAAGGCGGAGCGTCGGCGCGAGCCGGAGCGACCATCAAAAAGCGGCCCTGCGGCAGAGAATGTGCTGTGGGTAAGGTGGAAGCCCACTGACCCGTGCCGGATTCGTTACGGCTGCTTCCGTCAAGACCTGACCGGGTTGGCGAGCGGTACGTCCAGCGGACTTCCACGCGGGATATAGGGATTTTTGCGAAGAATTGCGAGTCGGTTTCGTTCCGGCGTTCGCGCGGCAAAAGCCCTGTCGGGCTTTTGCTCGTCGCGCTCACCTTCCGAACCTGACCGGGTTGGCGACAGGTCCGTCCACACCGACTTCCGGGCCGGGATATAGGCTTTTGACCCGCAAATTGCGAGTCGCTACTGAAGACCCGTGAGACCCATCGCTTTTTCCGGAAATCCTCTGGACCGCGCCAGCTACCGGCGCGCCGATCCGGCCTGGCTGGCCGGCCAGCGCGCCAGCGGCCTGTTCCTGCCCTTCTGGCAGAACCGGCCCTTCCTGATGGGCAAACGTGCGGGATTTCTGCCGGGCCGCGCCGAATGGGATAACTGTCTTTGCGTTTTTCTCGGGCTGGACGGCACCCAGCCGCTGTTCGCCGTCGATCTGTCGGGTGATAGCGAACCGGTGCTGGACGGCGGCAACTTTCAGGAGATGCGGCCGGCCGCCTTTGTGCTGCCGGCGCGCGACACCGCCATCGCGGGCCAGGCCAAGGCGCTGCTCGACTGGCACAGGCGCCATGGCTTCTGCCCCAACTGCGGCCATGCCACGCAATTCGCCGATGGCGGCTACAAACGCACCTGTCCCCAATGCGGCGCCGAGCATTTTCCCCGCACCGATCCGGTGGTGATCATGCTGCCGGTCTTTAAGAGCGAAGACGGGGTCGAGGAATGCCTGATCGGGCGCAACATGCGTTTCCCGCCGCTGCTGTTCTCCGCCTTTGCCGGTTTTGTCGAACCGGGCGAGAGCATGGAGGAAGCGGTGCGCCGCGAACTTTCCGAAGAGGTGGAACTCAAGGTCGGCGAGGTGCGCTATCACGCCACCCAGCCCTGGCCCTTTCCGTCTTCACTGATGCTGGGTTGCTATGCGCAAGCCCTGAGCCGCGATTTCCGCATTGACGGCCATGAGATCGAGGCGGCGCGCTGGCTGTCGAAAGAGGAAGCGCGGGCGAGGCTGGCGAACAAAATCGAAGACGAGATGCGGCTGCCCATTGCCATCGCCATTGCCCATCACCTGATCCGGAACTGGGCAAAAACATGACCGTGGTGTTGTCGCTCTGCCTGGCAGTGGCGGCGGCGCTGTTCGCCGCCGTCGGACAGGCGGGGGCGCCCGGCTATGTCGCGGTGATGGGCATGTTCGGCTACGGCCCGGCCGCGATCAAGGCGACGGCGCTGGCGCTGACCACCCTGGTCGCGGCAATCGGCGTGATCGGCTTTCATCGCGCCGGACTGCTGAAACCCCGCGACTGGCTGCCCTTCGCGGTCCTGGGCCTTCCGCTTTCGGTTGTCGGCGGGTTGATCAATCTGCCGCCGAACATCTATCGCCCCGTGATGGTGGTCATTCTGCTGGCGGCGGGACTGCAGATGGCCTGGGCGGCGCGGATGACCATGGCGCTGGACAGCCGCGCGCAGGAAAAGCCGCCGCTCTGGCCCGCGATCCTCTGCGGCGGCTTCAGCGGCCTTCTGGCCGGCATCACCGGCATCGGCGGCGGATTGTTCGTGGCCGCGACCATGCTGCTGCTGAGCTGGGCGCCGACCAAGCGGGTCGCCGCGGTGGCGCAGACCAGCAATCTCTGCACCGCAGCCGCAGCTTTCGCCGCCATCTGGATGACCCATCCTGTGCTGCCGCCCGCGCTGCCCTGGTGGGCTCTGGCGGCGGCTATCGGCGGGCTTGCCGGCGCCTGGGCCGGCGCCAAGCATCTGCCCGCGCATGCGTTGCGCTATCTGCTGGCGGCCATATTGGTGACATCGGGATTGCGGCTCGCGCTGGGCTGAAGATCACTTTTTCTTTTTGGCCGCGCCCTTGGCGGCGATGGACAGCATCTTGCCGCCGACCTCCACCATGCGGTGAACATCCACCAGCACCTCCACGGTGATGCGCACCTTGTCCTCGCCCTGCAGCTCGATCGCGGTGATCCTGATGGTGCTGGTTGGAAAATCCGCCATCGGTTGGCCCTCCCGACAGCAGATAAAGCCGAACCCTATTGTACGGTTCCGCACAAATTCTAAGTCCCTGAAATCAGGGCATATCTTCCCGGTAGGGGTGCGCCGGATAGACCCCCATGATGGTATGGCGGGCGGTATGGAACGCCAGCTCCTCCAGCGCGCGATGCACCGCCGCGTCGTCGGGATGGCCCTGGATGTCGGCATAGAACTGGGTGGCGTTGAAGGAGCCGCCCAGCTGATAGCTCTCCAGCTTGGTCATGTTCACGCCATTGGTGGCGAAGCCGCCCATCGCCTTGTAGAGCGCGGCGGGAATGTTCTTCACCTGAAAGACGAAACTGGTCACCACCTTGCCGCTGTTGGGCGCGCGCTCGTCATCGCGCGACATGATCAGGAAGCGGGTGGCGTTGTGATGCTCGTCCTCGACATCGGGTTTGAGGATCTTCAGGCCATAGAATTCCGCCGCCAGCACCGAAGCGATGGCGGCCGCGCTTTTGTCGCCCAGCTCGGCGACATGCTTGGCCGAACCTGCGGTGTCATACCAGTTGTGCGCCCGAAGCTTTCTGTCGCGCAGCAGGGTGCGGCACTGGGCCAGCGCCGGGGCCTGGCTGTAGACGCTGGTGATGTCGTCCAGCGCCGCGTCCTTCAGTCCCAGCAGCTGATGGCGGATGGGCATGAAATGTTCGCCCACAATGTGCAGGCCCGATTCCGGCAGCAGGTGATGGATGTCGGCGATGCGGCCGATCAGCGAATTCTCCACCGGAATGATGACCAGATCGGTGTCGCCGGATTTCGCCGCTTCAATCGCGTCTTCAAAGGTTGGCTTGGGCACAGCCTGGGCATGCGGCACCGCCTGGCGCGCCGCCAGGTTGGCGTAGGCCCCCGGCTCGCCCTGGAAGGCGACACGTTTGGCAGTGCTGATGGCCCTAATCACGATTACAACCCATCACGACAGCAACTTTCTGGCCCGATCCAGATCGGCGGGAGTATCGACAGACAAAGGTGTGGCGTCCACACGCGCCACCGCGATGCGCATCCCCGCTTCCAGCGCCCGGAGCTGCTCCAGCTTCTCGCGCTGCTCCAGCGGCGAAGGGGGCAGGGCGACGAAGCTCTCCAGCGCATCACGGCGATAGGCATAAAGCCCGACATGATGCCACAGCACCCCCTCGCCGGCGGGGGCCGTCGCGCGGGTGAAATACAGCGCCCGCCCCAGCCGTTCGTCGGCATCCCAGGCGACCACGGCCTTGACCACGGCGGGATTGGTCTCTTCGGCCTCGTCCAGGATGGGCGCGGCCAGGGTGCCGATATCGGCGCCGGATTTTGACAAGGCCCAGACCGCGGTCTTGAGCTGGTCGGGGTCGAGCGCCGGCAGGTCGCCCTGCAGATTGACCACCACATCATGGGTCCCCTTGGGGTCGACCTTGCTCAGCGCCTCCCAAATGCGGTCCGAGCCGGATGGCAGGTCCGGGTCGGTCAGGACCGCCTGGCCGCCGGCCTTTTCCACCGCCGCCACGATCTCGGGCTCGCCCGCCGCCACCACCACGGGACCCAGTCCTGCGGCCACCGCCCGGGCCCAGACCCGCACGATCATGGGGACGCCGGCGATCTCGGCCAATGGCTTGTTGGGCAGCCGGGCCGAGGCCATGCGGGCCGGGATCAACAGGATGGGGTTCATGACGGTTCCTCGGACGTGAGCCTCTTTAGGCTGGCTTTTGCGCTAAGGCCAGCTACCGCTTACTTTTTATGCGACGCTTCGCCGCAATGACGGCAGGGCGGCGGCGGGTAATGTCGCCCCGTATTTCCGCCGGGGCCACCCGGTTTTTTGATCGTTTCGCGCGCCCTCCCGCGGGCAGCGCCTTTGGGGAGCTTGGCCGCAATGGATTCCTTTGAGTGGAACAAGATCATTGGTGCGGTCTTGGGCACGGCGATCTTCATCTTCGTCGTGCGCGTGGTCGCCGATACGATCTATGAACCCGAAAAGCCCGCCAAGCCCGGCTATATCGTCGAGGGCGTGGTGGAGAATCCCGCCGGCGGCGCCCCGGCCGCGCCCGTGGAAGAAGCCCTGCCCGATTGGGGCACGGTGCTGCCCAAGGCCGATGTGGCCCAAGGCAAAGCGACTTCCGCCAAGTGCGAAGCCTGCCACGACACCTCGTCTGCCCACACCATCAAGATCGGCCCGCCGCTTTATGGCGTGGTGGATCGTCCGCGCGCTTCCATCGCCGGCTTCGACTACTCCGCTGCAATGAAGGCCAAGGGCGGCACCTGGACCTATGACGAGCTGTTCAAATTCCTGAAATCGCCGCAGGCCTATATCGAGGGCACCAAGATGAGCTTCGCCGGCATCAGCCGCGCCGAAGACCGCATCAACCTGATCGCCTTCCTGCGCACCAATGCGGGTTCGCCCGCGGCCATTCCGGCGCCCAAGCCCGCCACGGCTGCTGCTGCGCCTGCCGCTGCTGCTCCGGCCGCCGGCGCCAAGCCAGCAGACGCCGCCAAGGGCGCCGCCGCACCGGCAGCTTCGGACGCCGCCAAGAAGCCGGGCGCTGCGGGCAACTAGTGTCGTGGTTTCGAAGTTCGCACGGCTACCGATATCAGCCTCCATGCGAACTTCGAAACCGAAACGACACTAGAAATCAAATAAGTTGCTAGTGTCCTTCGATTCCGAAATTCGCGGGAGTTCTATATAGAGATGATGCGAATTTCGGAATCGGGACACTAGCGTCTGCATGGCAAGCCAGGCGGGCAAGCCGAACGCCCTTTTTCTGTTGCCGCCAGGTTGGGACGCGCTCGGCAAGGCGCTGTTCGGGCATGAAGCCTTCAACAGCTTCCTGCATGGCAAGGACCATTACGCCCCGCAGCAGATCGACTATTTCGTCGGCTTCCGTCCGCCGCACGGCTTCCTGAAAACCCTGCCCCGGCTGAAAGCGATCTTCTCGCTGGGCGCGGGCGTGGACGGTTTCCTGCGCGATCCGGAATTTCCCCGTCACCTGCCGGTGGTGCGTTTTGTCGACGAAACGCTGCAGCGGGAAATGGCGCAGTATGTCACCATGCACAGCCTGATCATCCATCGCCACCAGCGCGCCTTCGACACGGCCCAGAAGGAAAGCGCCTGGCGGCAGCGCATGCTGGCGCGGCCCTCGCGCGATGTGCGCATCGGCATACTGGGCATGGGCGATATCGGCGCGGTGACAGCCGAACGCCTGCAGATGTTCGATTTCCAGGTGTTCGGCTGGAGCCGCACTCGCAAAGACGTGAAGGGCGTCACCAGCTTCGCCGGCCCCCAGGAACTGCCGCGGTTCCTGTCCCATTGCGATATCATGGTGTGCATGCTGCCGCTGACGCCGGAGACCGAAGGCATCCTGGACGCCAAATTGTTCGCCGGGCTCCCCCAGGGCGGCTGGGTGATGAATGTCGGCCGCGGCGGCCATTGCAAGGAAGAAGACCTGATCGCGGCGCTGGATTCCGGGCATCTGTCAGGTGCAGTTTTGGATGTCTTTCAGACCGAGCCGCTGCCGCCGGACAATCCGCTCTGGACCCATCCCAAGGTGACGGTGACGCCCCACATCGCCGGCATCACCGATCCGCGCAATGCCGCCGCCTTTGTGATCGACTGCGTCACTCGCGCGCAAACAGGCGCGCCGTTCCGGAACGTCGTGGACCTCAACAGGGGCTATTGATGGGCAAGCTGGCCAGCCGGATTAAAGATGGAGCGGCGGAGCTGTTCATCGGCGCCGAGCGGCGCGGCGTGTTCCGCAAACTGCCCGCCTTTCAGCGCGACCTCAGTGAATATCCCGAGCTGGCGGTGCTGGTGCGCAATCACGCCCTGATCCGCGCCGAATGCGAAGCGCTGGTCCGCAGCCAGATACGCATTCCCGGCATGGAAGAGCTGACCAGCTACACATCGGGCGGCATCCACCAGATTGCCTGGAAAAGCTTCATGTTCAAATCGGGTGAATTCATCGAGGAGAACTGCGCCCTGGCGCCGAAAACCGCCGACCTGCTGCGTGGCATTCCCGGCGTCTACACCGCCTTCTTCTCGGTGCTGGAGCCCAACCAGCATATCAAGGCGCATTGGGGCTATTGGAAGGGCTTTGTGCGCTATCACCTGGGCGTGGTGGTGCCGGACAACAATCGCGACCACAAATGCTGGATCCGGATCAATCCGGATGCCCAGTCGCGCGACGGCGATCGCGCGGCGATCGAGCAGGGCGAGAAATATTTCTGGCATGAAGGCGAGGCGGTGCTGTTCGACGACACTTTCCTGCATGAAGCCGCCAATGAGACCGATCAGGTCCGCGTCGTGCTGTTCCTGGATGTGGCGCGCAAGATGGTGTGGCCGCTGGCGTGGCTCAACCGCTTCTTTCTCTGGATCGCCCATAATGACAAGTCGGTGCGCGAGATCCGCGCCAACGCCAAGATACGCACTACTTCATAAATCCAAAATGTCATGGCCCGCGGATGCGGGCCACCAAGATGACGCCGTCGCACTACCTACAAGCGCAAAGCAAACACCAGCTGGATGGCCCACACTGTCGTCGCGCAGCCCAGCGGCAGCGTAGTGGCCGCGCGGACGACGGGCTATGACAATAGGGATATCAAAATCATAGCCGCTTAACTGATCTTACAGCCCCGGCGACCACATCAATGCGCGCAATGGCGTCGGCCAACGGCTCGATCGCCACCATCATGTGATGGGCGTTCGCATGCAGCAGTCGCTTTTCGTCCAGCATCACGCCCATATGGCCTTTCCAGAACACCAGGTCGCCTCGCCGGACCGCGCCGATGGCGATGGCTTCGCCGAGCGCTTTCTCCATCATGTCGGTGTCGCGGGGCGCGGCCTTTCCCGTCGCCTGCAAAGCCGTCTGAATCAAGCCGGAGCAATCCAGCCCCGCTACGGTCTTGCCGCCCCAGACGTAAGGCGCACCCAGGAAGCGTTCAGCGACGGCGACAAAATCCTTTTCCACCTCCGGCAGGATATGGCGCCGATGCACAAAGCCCGGGCCGATATTCACATAATCGCCATCGCGCGAGAGCACTGGCACAATGGCGTTCATCGGCAACAGGTCGCGCACCGGCGTCTTGAGATCGGCGGCCGAAAACACCGGCGCCATCAGGGCGCTGACCCTGGCGTCCATCCCAAAAACCGGGGCCAGGGCGGTTTCGCGCACATAACCGACATAAAGATCACTGACCGCTTGACCCCAGGCCCAGCCGTCCTTGCGATCATAGACGGTGAAAATCTCGCCGAACAACAATTCGCTGTCCTGCGCCGCGCCGGCCGAGGGCCGCATCCGCAAGGAGGTGCGGCCCACACCAACGGCAAATTTTCCGCCATCTGCGAAGCGCGGCGCGTCCACCTTGCCCTTGAGATGCGCCGCCGCCAGGTCAGGCCGCGCCGGTGTGACGCGCGGATCAGTCATTTCTGGCGGCCATAGCGTTCCTTCAACAGCGCATACAGCGCCCGCGCCGCATTGGCTTCCCCGCCGATCGGCCGCCCCGGCCTGGGGCGGTCGATCCAGGCGGGAATATCCAGATGCACCCAGCTGCGCGCTTTCTCGACAAAGCGGTTGAGGAACAGCGCCGCCGTGATGGCGCCCGCATAGCCGTAGTTGGGATTGTTGTTGAGATCGGCGACCCGGCTGGACAGCGTATCTTCATAGCCGCGCCACAGCGGCAGCCGCCATAGCGGGTCATGCACCTCCGCGCCCAGCCGCATCAGGTCTCCGGCCAGCCGTTCATCATCGGTGAAGAAAGGCGGCACTTCCATGCCGGTGGCCGAACGCGCCGCGCCGGTCAAAGTGGCGATGTCGATCAAGAGGTCAGGCTTTTCGTCATCGGCATCGGCCAGCGCATCGGCCAGGATCAGGCGGCCTTCGGCATCGGTATTGCCGATTTCCACCGTCAGGCCCTTGCGGCTTTTGAAGATGTCGCCGGGGCGCATCGCGGTGCCGGAGACGGAATTCTCCACCGCCGGGATCAGCACGCGCAGCCGCATGTCGAGCTTCGCGTCCATCGCCATGCCGGCGACCGCCAGCGCGCAGGCAGCACCCCCCATGTCCTTCTTCATGGTCAGCATGCCGGCGGACGGCTTGATATCGAGCCCGCCGGAATCAAAACACACGCCCTTGCCCACCAGCGTGACGCGCGGCGCGTCCGCCCGGCCCCACACCAGTTCGATCAAGCGGGGGCTGCGCGGCGAACCCGCGCCAACCGCCGCGACAAGGGGATAGTCCCTGCCCAGCGCCGCACCGCTGACCACCGAAACCCTTGCATCATGCGACCGGGCCAGCGCACGCGCCGCGCCCTCCAGCTCCGCCGGGCCCATATCGTTGGCCGGGGTGTTGACCAAATCGCGGGCGAGAAACAGATGTCTGGCGATGCGCGAAATCTCGGCGCCATTGACGCCTTGGGGGATCACAAGCCTGGCCGCGGTCCGCGTCTTCTTCTTGTAGCGGTCGAAGACATAGCCGCCCATGATCCAGGCCAGGGCGGCATGCGCGCCAGCGCAAAAATCGGGCACATCCCCCAGCCGGTAGGTTCCGGCGGGCAGGCTGGACGCCGCTAGCGCCAGCGCAAACGCATCCCTGCCGTCGCCGAGCCCCAGCGCCCAGGCCCGGATCGCCCCTCTGGCATTGGGCAAAGCCATGAGCTGGCCGCCCGCGCCGGTAAAGCCGGCGGCGGACAGAAGCCTCCTCTGCTTGTCCTTGGCCAGCCAGGCGCGCGCGTCGCGGGCCGTGACGGCATGAAGCGGGATGGCGGCCGCGACGCCGGATGCAAGGCCAGGATGCATATTTGACTCTTACCCTTCCATCCAGCGCACTTTAAGAATTACAGACGTTATCGCAAAGAGATCGTCCATGGCGCAATACACCCTGATCGTCGGCACCCGCAGCTGGTCCAGCTGGAGTTTGCGGCCCTATGTGGCGTTGAGAGCCACAGGTGTTGCCTTCGACACGGTGGATATCCGCCTGCGCCAGAAAACCGCCCCCACCACCTGTGAGCAGATCCTCAGCCACTCGCCCGCCGGCAAGGTGCCGGTGCTGAAGATCGCGGAAAACGGCAAGGCGCTGACGGTGTGGGACAGTCTGGCGATCTGCGAAACCATTGCCGAACGTCATCCCGAGGCAAAGCTGTGGCCCGCTGATCCAGCGGCACGCGCGGTGGCACGCAGCTATGCGGCGGAAATGCATTCCGGCTTTCCGGACGTGCGCGACCAGCTTTCCATGGACTTCGCCCGCAAAAAGCCCTTGCCGGAATTGCGCGAAGACACGCGGAAACAGATCGCCCGCATTCTGGAAGCCTGGCAGGACGCGCTTGCCACCTGTAAGGGCGGCTTCCTGTTCGGCGCCTTGTCGGTGGCCGACTGCATGTATGCACCGGTGGTGTCGCGCTTTGAAACTTTTGGCGTGGATGTTCCCGCGCCGGTGCGTGCCTATATGGACCGGGTGCTGGCGCTTCCGGCGATGCAGGAATGGCGCGCCGTCTGCGAGAAGGAAATCGAAGTCGGCCTGCCCGCTGCCCTGCCCTAGGACAGCTTGCCTTTTTCGCGATAAAACCGTGCCGCGCCCGGATGAAACGGCGCCGGTGGATTGACCGCCGCGCTGTCCAGCCCGATCCCGCGCGCGCTGGGATGGCTGGCGGCGAGGACCGGATGATTGGCGGGATTGAACAGCGCCCGCACCAGGCCGTAGATCAGGGAATCCGGCTCACTGTCGCGCGTCACCCACCAGGCGCGGGTGGCGACCGTTTCGACCGCAGGCTCGCCCGGATAGGCATTGGCCGCGATCACCGCGGGTGAAAGCTGCGGCAGCATCTGAACCAGGCGGTCGCGGCCCTCGCCATCGATCGGCACAAGCCGCGCCACATGATGGGCAATCAGATCCTTGACCGAATCCAGCGGCACACCGGCGGTGGCGAAATAGGCGTCGATCTTGCCGTCGCGCATCAGCTGGGCCGGCATGTCCTGGGAGACGATCTCGCGCGCATGCACGCGATAGGCGGCCAGGATGGCGCGCGTCCGTGCCATCCCGCCGGAATTGGGCGCGCCCATCAGCACGCGCTTGCCGCGCAGATCGGCGACGGACTGGATATTGGATTTCGCCGCCACCACCAGATGCGTCTCTTCCGGAAACAGCGCGGCAATGACGCGCAGATGACTGGCGGACCGGCGCAACGGCCCGTGACCCGCCATGGCGGCCGCGATCATGTCGCCATCGGCAAATCCGGAATCCACCGCGCCCGAATTGACGCTGCGCAGATTGTCGGCGCCGCCGTCGCTGGTGCGCGCCGACAGGATCACGCCGGCGGGGCCACAGACGGTGGCGGTGTCGCAGCGCCCGACACCCAGCGGATGGCTGACCAGGCCGGCCATGGCCTGGCCGACGGGGAAATAAACACCTTCGGTCGAACCGGTGGCGATCTGGAAGGAGATGCGAGCCGGCCCGCTATCATCAGCCAGCCCCAGCTTGCCGCCCGTCACCAGCGCGCCCATCACCAGCGCGACAAAGGCGGCAAGGGCGATGATGGCGATGACACGTTGCGACATGCGCTGAACCGTTAATCCTTTATTGCGTCAGGACTGCGGCGTTAACCGGGCGAATCCCGGGTACTTCTATATGGGCCGATATACTTAAGGGTTTGTTGACTGGGACGCTGGCACATTGACGGCAGCATTTTTCAGGGCTCCCGACCATGCCGAAAGCAACTCGTTTTGCGCCCCCGCTTGTCGCCCTTCTGTTGGGCTGCAGCGCACTCAGCAACACCGCCGAGGCCGGCTGGTTCAGCTCCGACCCGAAGCCTGCCACGGCCGTGAAGGACGACAAGGCCGCCACCGCACCGCTGCCCGCCGCCACCCTGGATGACAGCATCGTCCAGGCGCAGCTGCTGCGGCTGGCCGGCAACTATCCGGAAGCCCTCAATCACCTGTCGCAGCTGATGCTGGTGGCCGCCGACGATCCGCGCGTCGTCAGCGAATATGGCAAGACGCTGGTCTCGATGGGCCGCTCCGAGGAAGCAAAAAATTTCCTCACCCGCGCGCAGGAATTGCGGCCGGAGGACTGGACGATCTATTCGGCGCTGGGCGTGGCCTATGACCAGATCGGCAGCCAGAAGGACGCCCAGGTCAATTATGAGCGCGCCCTGGCCCTGAAGCCGGGTGAACCCAGTGTCCTGAACAACTATGCCCTGTCGCGCATGCTGGCCAAGGATCCCGCCATGGCCCGCAAGCTGGCGGATCGCGCCGAGATCGCCAACGCCTCCGTCAAGGACGAGAAGATCGCGCGCAATATCGCCATGATCCGTTCGATGGCGCCCCAGGCCAGTGACGGCCTCGCCGTCAACACGCCGGCGCCCGCAACAGCGCCCGCACCTGCGCCGCGCATGGCCGTGGCCACAGCCCCGCTTGCGCCGATACCGGGCGCCGAACCGGTGCCGCTGGTCATCCATCCCGCAGCCGCCGCCGGCGCCGCGCCGCGGCCGCTCGCCAACACTGCGGTGGCTCAGGCTCAGCCGCCGCAGCCTTTGAACCAGGCGCCGCGTGGCGTGGTGATGCAGGCCGTGCCGGTGGATCCTTTGGCTGGCCCCGTCGGGCCCAAGGCTGCCGTCACCCATGCGCCCCGCAGCCTGCAGCCCAACAAGGCCGATAGCGAAACCCCGGTGAAGAGCGATACCTCCAAGACGGTGGCCAAGGCCGATGCGCCCAAGCCCGCCGCCGAACCGGCCAAGCCTTCGTCTGCGGCCCAAAGCCTGGAAGCCAAGGCGGAAGCCATCGCCAAGACGCTGAACAAGCCTGGCGCCATCGCCCAGGCCAAGGCGCAAGCCAGCAAGGACACCCAGGTCAAGAACGAGCCCGCCAAGCCGGCTCAGTTCCCCACCACGGTAGCGGTGCCGGTGAAGGCTGCCGACGCGAAGCCGAATGCCGGGCAGCCCGTGCCCAAGAGGCTGGCGGCCGCGCCCGTGAAAGCGGCCGACGCCAAGCCCGAGGCCGGCAAGACCCCGGCGAAATCCAAGGACGCCATCCCGGGCCTGCGCCTCAGCGCCAACGCCTACTGATCATTCCAAAAGACGGCGCGGCCCTTTCGCGTCGTGAGTTCGTCGCGCGTGCTCACGTGCGTTGAGCACGCTCCGCGCGCACTCCTGCTCATGCCGCGAAATTGCTCGCGCCAGTTATCTCGTTTGTAAGCGAAAATCCGCACAGGGATTTTTCGACGTGAGCAGGAGCGTCGCGCGACGCCAATCCGAAGTTGTTGGACAACCGGCGCAAGGGATTTTGCGGCCCGGGCAGGGCAGGTACAGCACCGCCTGTGTGAGGATTTTTGATCGGTTCATAGCACCAGCGTATGAACCAGGAGCGCGGAGCGTGTGCCGTCAACGGATCTGCGCGAGGGATTTTGTGGCGTGAGCAGGGTTGCTAGCGTCAGCGTAGCAACGAGCGACGTGTATAAGAAGTACACGAGCGGTTCGTAGCGGCAGCGTACGGACGCGACGAACTCACGGCGGAAAAGACCCGCTCGGCTAATGCATCGCGTGACGGATCTGGATGATCGCCGGTCCCAGAATCACGATGAACAGGCACGGCAGGAAGAAGATGATCATCGGCACGGTCAGCTTGGCGGGCAGCGAAGCCGCCTTGCGTTCGGCTTCCTGCATGCGCATTTCGCGGTTTTCCGTCGCGGTGACGCGCAGCGCCTGGCCGAGCGGGGTGCCGTATTTTTCCGCCTGGTTGAGCGCGGTGGCCACCCCCTTGACGCCGGGATGACCGCAGCGCCTGGCAAGATTGTCGAACGCCTGGCGGCGGTCGGGCAGATAGGAAAGCTCGGCGGTGGTGAGCGCCAGTTCTTCGGCCAGTTCGGCCGACTGGCTGCCGATCTCGCCGGCCACCCGGGTGAAGGCGCTTTCGATCGACATGCCCGATTCCACGCAGATCAGCATCAGGTCCAGCGCATCGGGAAAGGCGCGCATGATGGACTGCTGGCGGCGCTGGATGATGTTGCCCACGAACAGGTCGGGCACATAGAAGCCGATCAGCGCCCCGACAAAGGCGGCCCCGAATTTCTGCCACGGCGCCCAGCTCAGATGCAGGATCAGGAAGGTGTAGAACAGGACGACGAAGAAGACGATGAACGGCATCACGAAGCGGAAGAACATGAAGGTGATCAGCGGCGCCTGGCCGCGATAGCCGGCCTGGGCCAGCTTGTCCTTGGAGTTCTCGCCTTCCAGCACATTGCCCAGCTTGAAGCGGTCCAGCGTCGCCTTCATGTAGGAGGTGGGCTCGACCCTGAGCGTGCCGCGCTTGGCGTTCAGCGCCGCGTGATGGCGGGCGCGCAGTTCCTCACGGCGGCGCGCCACCGTCTTGAGGCGGTCGTCCAGCCCGTTGCGCTCCAGAAGCGGCAGGCCCAGCGTCACCACCGTGGCGAAAGCGAAAATGCCCACGAAAAAGGTGACCAGGAAGTCCTTGTCGAACAGGAGGTTCATGATGCCGCTCATCAGCCGCCCTCCTCAATGCTTGAAGTTGATCATCTTGCGCATCACCATGATGCCGCAACTCATCCAGACCACGCAGACCGCCAGCATCACATTGCCGGCGCGTTCGGTGAACAGTTTCATGATATAGGCGGGCGTGGTGACATAGACGAGCATCATCACCGCCGGCGGCAGCGAGCCGATGATACCGGCAGACGCCTTGGCTTCCGAGGACATCGCCTTGATCTTGCCCTGAAGCCGCTTTCTGTCGCGCAGCACGAAAGCCAGATTGCCCAGTGCTTCCGACAGATTGCCGCCCGATTTGCCCTGGATGGTCATCACAATGGCGAAAAAACCCACTTCCGGGGTGGGCATGGATTCCATCATCCGCTTCAGCGCCTGGTCCATGGTGACGCCGACTTTCATGCTTTCCACCAGATTGTTGAATTCGCTGCCCACCGGTTCGGTGGCTTCACGCGCCACGATGCGCAGCGCCTCGTTGGTGGGAAGGCCCGACTTGACCGAGCGCACGATCACGTCGATGGCGGTGGCGAAATGCTCGGTGAACTTCTTCTTGCGCCGCGCGGTGAGGAAGCCCAGCACCCAGCGCGGCAGGCCCAGGCCCACCACGAACACGGCGAGCAGGATTATCAGCGGCTTCTGGTGGGTCATGATGGCGACCGAAGCGGCCAACGCGGCCACGATGCCGCAGATCATCCAGAAGGTTCTGGGACTGGTCTTGGGAAAGCCCGCCTGCTCCAGGCGGCGGCGCATGGTGGGCTTTTCCTTTTTCGCGGTGCGGTTCTTTTCCACGTCCTTCAACATGGCCGCGACATTCTTGCGCTTCTGGGCGGCGTCCAGGACCGGCGCCGTGCCGCGGCCGCGCGCCTGTCCCGGAGGCTTCGCCACCGCGGCCACGCGCTTCTGGGTCTTTTCGTCGCCGCCGGTGAAAGCGAACGCCGCGCCTCCCAGCGCGAGCGCGAAGAGGATCGCCAGTGCGATGGTCATTGGTTGACCTTGTCCAGGGCGTCCGCCAGTTCCCGCTCCAGATTGTAGTAGCGGGCGCGTTCCCAGAAATGGGGGCGCACGATGCCGCTGCCGATATGCTTGCCGCGCAGCCGGCCGGTTTCATCCTCGCCCTGAATCTCATAGGAGACCAGGTCCTGGGTGATCACGACTTCGCCTTCGGTGCCCACCACTTCGGTCACCCTGGTGATGCGGCGCGAACCGTCGCGCATGCGCTCGGCCTGGATGATGATGTCGATGGAGCCGACGATCATTTCGCGGATGGTCCTCATCGGCAGCGAAAAGCCGCCCATGGTGATCATGGATTCCAGGCGGCCCATGGCTTCGCGCGGGCTGTTGGCGTGCAGCGTGCCCATGGAGCCGTCATGGCCGGTGTTCATGGCCTGCAGAAGGTCGAAAGCCTCGGGTCCGCGCACTTCGCCCACGATGATGCGTTCGGGACGCATACGCAGGCAGTTCCTGACCAGGTCGCGCATGGTGATCTGGCCCTGGCCTTCCAGGTTGGGCGGCCGGGTTTCCAGGCGCACGACATGGGGCTGCTGGAGCTGGAGTTCGGCGGCGTCCTCGCAGGTGATGACGCGCTCTTCGGTGTCGATATAGGCGGTCATGCAGTTGAGCAGCGTGGTCTTGCCCGAACCGGTGCCGCCGGAGATCAGTATGTTGCAGCGGCAGCGCCCGATCACCTGCAGCACGCGGGCCGCGTCCGGGCTGATGGAGCCGAACTTGACCAGGTCGTCCAGGGTCAGCTTGTCTTTCTTGAACTTGCGGATGGTGAGCGTGGGGCCGTCCAGCGACAGAGGCGGGCCGATCACGTTGACGCGGGAGCCGTCGAGCAGGCGCGCGTCACAGATGGGAGAGCTTTCGTCGACGCGGCGGCCGACCTGGCTGACGATGCGCTGGCAGATGTTCATCAGCTGGGCATTGTCGCGGAAACGGATATTGGTGAGCTGCACCTTGCCCTGGACTTCGATGAAGACCCGGTTGGCGCCGTTGACCATGATGTCGGCGATGTCGTCGCGGGCGAGCAGCGGCTCCAGCGGCCCGTAGCCCAGCACATCGTTGCAGATGTCCTGCAGCAGATGTTCCTGCTCGGCGATGGACATCACCACCGCCTTGATCGAGATGATCTCGTTGACGATGTCGCGGATTTCCTCGCGCGCCGAATCCGGATCGAGCTGGGCCAGCTGCGCCAGGTCGATGGTATCGATCAGGGCGTTAAAGATGGTGGATTTGATCTGGTAATAGTCTTCCGAACGGGTGTCGGCCATCACCTTCGGCGCCGGCTTGGAGGCTTGCGGCGCGAGCTGGGCGCCCGGCTTGGCGGCGGCGCCCGGCAGTGCCGCGGCGGCGGCCGCAGCCGGCTCCGGCGTGATGCGCGGGGGCGCGTTCGCCGCCTCGCGCGCGGGCTGGGCGGGCTTGCCGAAGGCAGGCTCAGAGACGGTACGCTTACCAAACATGGCTTATGCTTGCTTCTTTACCTTCAGGAACGAGAAGATCGAGACGGTCTTGTTGGTCGCGCCCTGCATGGTGCGGCCCGTGAGCGAACGGCACAACTTGCGCAGCGCTTCCGCGACGGGCGCCTTGGGCGCAAGCTCGATCACCATCTGGCCGTTGTTGGCGGCCTGGCCGAACAGGGCCGGTTCGAAGTTGATGATGGCGGCCGGTTCCACGCCCATGGTTTCGGCGAAATCCTTGGCCGGAATCTCGGGGCGCTTGGGCGTGCCGACCTGGTTGATCACCAGGCGCGGCAGCACATCATTGGGACGCGCGCTCTTGACCATCTCGATGATGTTCTTGGCGTTGCGCAGGGAAGTCAGGTCCGGCGTGGCCACGATCACGATGTCGTCGGCGGCGAGCAGACAGGCCTTGATCCAGGGCTGCCAGCTGTGCGGCAGATCCAGCACCACACAGGGCGTGGACTGGCGCACCGCGTCAATCACCGCCTCATAGGATTCCGGCGTGGCGTCATAGTCGCGCTCCAGCGCGGCCGGCGCGGTGAACAAAGAGAGATGATCGCCGCGCTTGAGCAGCAGGCGGTCCAAAAGGACATCGTCCAGGCGTTCCGGCGCCGACAGCGCGTCGCAGACGCCCTGGCTGGCCTCGTCATTGAAGTCCAGACCGACGGTGCCGAACGGCAGGTCCAGGTCGACGATGGTGGTGTTGATGTTCAGTTCCTCGGCGACGCACCAGCCGATATTGTGCGCCAGGGTCGAGGAACCCGCGCCGCCGCGCGCGCCCACGACCGCCACGACGCGGCCGATGGGAGCCGCGCCCGGATCCAGATAAAGGCCGGAGATCACCTCGATCAGCTGCAGCGGCGACAGCGGAGCCACCAGATATTCGGAGGCGCCGCGGCGCATCAGTTCGCGATAGAGCTCCACGTCATTGACGCGGCCGACCACGATCACCTTGGTGGCCGGATCGCAGACCTCGGCCAGGCGGTCGAGTTCCCCAAGCGCTTCCTGCCCGCTCAGCTTGGTCTCGACAACCAGGAGATTTGGCGTGATCTGGCCGTTGTAATGTTCCACGGCGGCGTCGATGCCGCCCAGCTGCACGGCCAGATGGGCCTTGGACAGGCGGCGGTCCGCGCCGGCGCGCTGCAACGCCGCCCCGGTATCGGGGAATTCGCAGAAGGCATGGATGGAAATGCGCGGCACGGGCCGCTCGTGCGGAGCGGCTCCAAAGCTTTCCACTGGGGGCGGTTTGGCCATCGCGGTTATCCTATTGCTTGTTCACGTCCGACACGGCGCCCGACTGGTCGTTGGTCTTCTGCGCCGGTGTGGGCTTGCCCTGTTCGTAATTGCTGATGATGGTGGCCGCGCGATTGCCGTCGCCGGTCTCGAAGGTGCGCGGATGCACCAGATCGCGCGGGTCGGCGACCATCGCGGCGATATTGTGCTGCACCGAGCAGCCGAAATTCTTCGAAGTCTGGTTTTCGGCGGTGAAAGCCAGATCCTCGGACCAGTCGCCGCAGGCTTCGGTCCTGGCGGAATAGCTGATGTAGCTGACATTCACCCGGTAATCGCCATTGGTCACGTCATGGGTGGAAACCAGGATCTTGTCGCGGCTGATGCCGGTGGCGGCGGCGCGCTCGGCGAAAAAAGTGATGGCGGCGTTGCTGGGCGCGCCACTGGGCACGCTGATGCCGAGGCTGCCATTGCCATGGGCGCGATAGTCGGCCAGGAAGGCCGCGAACTTGACGGCGTCGTCCGCGCTCACGCCGTCGTCGCCGCCGGCGAACTGGAGCTTCAGTTCGCGATAGTTCGGTTCCACCATGATGGGATGGTTGACATCACCGTCCTCGGAGATGGTGGTGCCGTCATTGGCGACTGAGCAGCTGCCCGCCACCAGCATCGAAAGGATGACAGCGGTGCGAAACAGGGCGTCCAGTTTCATCTCGACCTCCTAGCGCACGACATAGCCGACCGGGGCCGCAGCCTCAGGCGTCAGCGGTTTGTCGTCTTTCTTCTTGTAGACCGCGTTCAGGCGGCCCAGCAGCAGCGTCTCCGGATCGGTAGGCGCCACAAAACCGTCGGTGGGCGAGACAAAGGCGCTCGCCGCATTGGGTTCAACCAGATAGGCGCTGACCAGCACCACCAGTTCGGATTCGTCATTCTCGAAGTCGCGGCTGCGGAACAGGGCGCCCAGCACCGGCAGATCCTTCGCGCCGGGGAAGCCGTCCATCACCTGCTTGGTGTTGTGCTGCATCAGGCCGGCGACGGCGAAGCTGCCGCCGGAGGGCACTTCGACCGTGGTTTCGGCGCGGCGCACCGACAGTGCGGGGATGGTGACGGCGGTGCCCACGCCATTGGCGCCCTGCAGAGTGAAGGAACCGGTATTGGTGAGTTCGCTCACTTCGCTGGAGAGCTGCAGGCTGATGCGGCCCGGCGAGATCACCACCGGGGTGAAGGACAGGCCGACGCCGAATTGCTTGAACTCGATGGAGATGTTGCCCTGCTGGTCGCGGCCGGCCGGCACGGGGAATTCGCCGCCCGCCAGGAATTTCGCGGTTTCACCGCTGACTGCCGTCAGGTTGGGTTCGGCCAGCATGTGCACCAGGCCCACCCGCTCCAGCGCATTGAGGATGCCCTGGGCATTGTTGGGCGCCGCGCAATTGGTGGTATTGTTGGTGGTGGTGATGCCGTTCGCCGCGCCCGGCGGCAGGATGGCGGGGTTGTTGCTGACATTGTTGGTCACCGTGGTGGTGATGGTGCCGGTGATGGTCGGCACGAAGGCCGCGCCGCAGGAGGCGCCGATTTGCGCGCCCGACAGGTTCGACAGCGCGTTGCCCAGAAGTCCATAGGGATTGTTGGTGGCGGCGATGACCGGCACGCCATCGATGTTGGCGGCCGAGGACAGGTTGACGCCGAACTGCTTGGCGATGCTGCGGTCCATTTCGGCGATGCGCACCTTCAGCATCACCTGGGCGCCGCCCGCCACGGTCAGCATGTTGACCACCTTCTTGGGGTCGCCGGCAAAGCGGGCGGCCAGGTCGGCGGCGCGGGTGGATTCCAGCGAGCTGGAGACCGAGCCGGTCAGCACCACATTGTCGTTCATCGCCTGCACCTGGACGGAGGAATTGGGCATGCTGGTCTTGATCAGGCTGGCCAGGTCCGCCACGTCCCTCTCGACGCGGATGTCGAGGGTGAGGATCTGCTTGCCTTCAGCGTCGTAAAAGAAGGCGTTGGTCTGGCCCACCTTGGTGGCGAGCAGGAAGATGCGGCGCGGCGTGCGCACCACCGCGTCCACCAGGTCGGGATTGGACACCATCACATCGCGCGCATCCTGGTCGAGCTGGACCACCGCGGCCTTGTCCAGCGGCAGCACCATGCGCTGATGGGTGGCGCCGCCACGGGTCGAAATGGTGACCACGCGCGCGCTGGGATCATCCATCGCGGGCTTGCCATCCGTCGCGGGCTTGGCGAAGGCATGCGAAACGGTCAGCGGCGCGGCCAGGACCAGCGCCAGGGTCACGAACAGGTTGCGGTGGATCACTGCAATCACTGGGGTTTCTCCTGCAGCAACATCTTGCCGGCATTGGGGGCCAGGCCGTAGCGGATCACCGATACCGGCCCAAGATTTTCCTTGACGTCTTTCAGCTTGTCTTCGAGGCTCGCGACCTCGCCCTGATCGCCCAGGGGACGCAGCGCCAGCGACAGCACGCCCGCCTGCGCGGAGCGGGAGATCATCTCGGCCTGGAGCGGCGTCAGCTCCAGCGTGGCCGACTTGGCGATCACCGTCTTGGTGTCCTTGTCCTGCTTGTAGGTCTGGTCGACCGCCAGCACGCGCACATCGGAAAGAATGGTCTGCGAGACCACCAGCGGCGGATCGGTCTGGGTGAATTTGCGCGTCAGGATCACGTCGACGCGGTCATTGGGCAGAATGAAACCGCCCGCGCCGGAATCGGTGGCGATGGTGATGGAGACCGCGCGCATGCCCGGCGTCAGGATCGCCGCCATGAAACCGGCGGCATCGGTATGCACGATCGCGGCGTTGCTGATCGGCTGGCCCGCGAGGATGGGCGCGCGCACGACGGCGCCTTTCACCGCGGCGTCTTCACTGCCCGCCGCCTGATGGGTGATGAAAGAGGAATCCACCGACGAGGCCGGCCATTTTTCCCAGCGCACCTGGTCGGTGGTGAGTCCCTGGCCGGGCGCCAGATTGGCGCTGGCCACCAGCACTTCACTCATCGGAACGGCCACCGGCCGGGCCTCGACCTTGGGCGTTCCGCCGCCCAGCATGCCGCGCACCAGCAAAGCTGCGCCGCCGGCCGCAACCAGTGCGAGGCCTAGCACGATAAGACGTTGGGTGTTCATCGCGAGCAAGCTCCCTTTGGCGATAATTCACCATGCAACCCTTTAGAAATTGCTTAATTCGGTAGTTGGCAATTTCCGCGCGTCTGCGGATGTTTCGCATCGAATTTGGCTAAAACATCGCGGGAAAGCCGGGAGCGGCAATTAGGCTTTCGTTAAGCCGCGGCGGCGAGCCGGAAAATTTCCGTCGAAGGCAGCAGAATAAAGGCCCCGGCCGCCAGCGCCACGCCATAGGGAATGCCCGAGCGGGCATCGTGAAGTTTCGCAATCCAGGCCCGGCGCATGAAGGCGGGCGGCAGGGGACATTGCCTGAGCGCGAGCATGACAAGCGTGAGCACGCCGCCGGCGATGCTGGCGATGAGCAGATAAGGCATCAGGTCCCTGAATCCCAGCCACAGCACCGTCACCGCGAACAGCTTGGCGTCGCCGCCGCCGACATAACCCAGGACGAAAAGCGCAAAGCCCAGCACAAGGCCCACCAGGCCGGCCGCCAGATGCCAGCCTATCGCCGCAAGGCTCAGGCCCGCGGCCAGCGCGAACAGGACGAAAACCGCCAGCAGCGCGGCGGTGAGAAAATTGGGAATGGTGAAGCTCGCCAGATCATAAAGACCCGCGGCGCCGAGCAGCAGCGGCAATGCGACGATGACCAGGATTTCCGCGATCATGTGCTTGGAGCTTCGAAAAAACAAACGGCCGCCTTTTTGAGGCGGCCGTTGCTGATGAAACGATTCCGCAAGATTACAGGATCTTGCCCTGAATCGTGTTGAAGGTCGTCGACAGCTGCGTGCCGACCGCGGTGATGGCGGTGATGATGACGACGGCGATGAGAGCGGCGATCAGGCCATACTCGATGGCGGTGGCGCCCGATTCATCGCGAACGAAACGCGAGATGAGGTTCATGTTTGTCTCCAACTTAGTGACACCCTAGGATGTCCACCCCCGGGCGAAATGGTTTCGCACGATGCGGACGAAGGCGAGACTAAGAGAGGCCGCTTAATTTCGCCTTAATCGCAGATCGGCTGCGGCCGTCTTTTTGTTCCGGCGTGGTACGGAAACGGACCTATGGAGCGGCTCCCAGCGTAAATCTTTGCGCTTTGTTTACCCTGCCGATGGTTTTCGCCCCGCCTGCGCGCTGATAAACCCGCATCAAACAGAAACCGGCCAGCGGAACCGTCAGGGGAATGAGGGTGTGCAGCGCCACCGTGCGGGCGGCGGCGGGCGTGATCCAGAGAAGCGCAAGGACGAGACGCTCATACGGCTGGAAACCCCGGGCGACGCCTTCCGCAGCGATCAGGGCGATCGCCGGCGCCAGCAGCATCAGGTCGTAGTCGAGGCTGTATGGCGTCGCCAGCAGCGCGCCAAGACACAGCGCCGCTCCCTTGTAGCCAGCCCCGATCTGACTGCGCCAAATACGAACCAGGCCGAAGAGTGCGAGAACGGACGCGACGGCCTGCCCCGCATAAGCCAATGTCACGCCGCCGCCCCACAGCCTGATCCAGGCGAACACGCTCTGCATCTTGTGAAAGCCGGTATTTCCCTGCTCCAGAATGACCTGCCGGGTAAAACGCGACGCCGCCAGAAAAGCGGGCCAGACATCGGCGCCGAACAGCATTGTCACCGCCGCCGCCATGACAAGCACCGTCGCCACCGCGGCGGCGAGCACGCGCCAGCGCCCCGTCAGCACCAGCACCAACGGTATAAGCGCGGCAAATTGCGGCTTGTAGCAGAGCAGTCCGAACAGGAGGCCCGCGAGAAACGGGCGGCTGTCGAGCAGCGCGATGGCTGACGCAAACAGCGCCGCCGTCAGAAAACCGTTCTGTCCGTGGGTCAGATTGACGAACACCGCGGTGAATCCCAGCGCCAGCGAAAGCCAGAGCGGATCTTGCGCCAGCTCGGGTGAAGCGCTGTTGCGCAACACAAGCCACATCGCGCCCAGATAGAGCAGCAGGGTTGCCGCCTGCCACAGGATCAGCGCCGGTATGTAGGACAGATGCGCCAGTCCGGCGGCGACCAGAAGAAAGAAAGGCGGATAGTGCCAGCCATAAAGCGGCGTGGCCGCGCCGAATATCGCGCGCTCTTCCTGCTGCTGGCGAAGAATATCAAACGGCGCCGTGGCATCGCCATGCAGGGCCATCACGCCGGCCGCATAGACATCCGAGAAATCGGTTCCCAGCGGCCGGCCGGCATAATCGTTTGGGCCATGCGCGGAAATGCCGAGAAACAGGAGGCAGACTGCAAATCCCAGGATAAAGCAGCCTGACCAGAGGGTCATTCGCTCGCGCGTCAGGAAATTGCCGCTGCGCAACAGGGGGACGAGCTTGTTCATGTTCATGGGCCACGGCGCGGGATCTGCGCGATACTGTCCGCGCCATGCTTAAGGACTGGTTATTTCGGCCCGCGCGCAAACCCGGCGAAAAACCTTAAGGCTTCTTTTACGGCGCCGGCTTAGGCTCTGCGCCGGAACTCTCGATAGGCCGCAACATGCGCCGTATCCTTCTTGCCGCCACCTTTCTTGCCTGCGCCGGATATGCCGATGCCGCGCCCAAGGGCGGCGATGTCG
>DATAWO010000156.1:0-57866 GCA_036267165.1 Rhizomicrobium sp.
GGCGATGTGGGCGGTGCTGAAGAAGGCCAATCCCGCGATCAAGCCGGTGCATGAGATGATCACCCGTGATCCGCTGAAAGTGCCGGTCCTGACGGACAAATACTGGACGACATGGCCTGACCGCGGCGGCAAATTCCTCGCCGATACCATCCGGCTGGTCAACGCCAATCAGAGCAAGAAGCCGCTGCCGATCGTCAGCACGCTTTCGCCCGAGGCGCAGGCGCAGGCGGAAGAGGATAACAATCGCAAATGCTTTGCCTGGGGCAGAACGGCATTGGCGTAAGGGATATTCCAGACTTTTGCCACCTCATGCTTCGACAGGCTCAGCATGAGGGCTTTTTCAATTCCTCACCCTGAGCTTGTCGAAGGGTGGGGGTATCTCAGGCCTACCGCACGGTAAAATGCATCAGGGTCGTCGATCTGAAAGTCTCGCCGGGCTTGAGCTCGGTCGAAGGGAAGTTCGGCTTGTTGGGGCTGTCGGGATAGTGCTGGGTCTCCAGCGCCAGGCCATCGGTCGCCCGCAGGGTTGTCCCCATCCCGCTCACCGCCGCGCCATTGAGATTGTTCGAGGAATAGACCTGGACGCCGGGCTCGGTGGTGGAAAGCTCCAAGGTGCGGCCGCTCACCGGATCGGTTATCCGCGCCGCCAGTTCCAGCGCCCCGGGCTTTGACTTTCTCAGGATATAATTGTGGTCATAGCCGCGGCCGATCAGCATCTGCGGATCGCTGGAGCGCAGATGCGCGCCGATCGGCGTGGGATTGCGGAAGTCGAACGGCGTGCCCGCCACATTCGCCACCGTGCCCAGCGGCACCTGATAGGCATCGGTGGGCGTGATCTCGTCGGACATCAGGGTCAACACCTGATTCTCGACATTGCCCGATCCATTGCCCGCCAGATTGTAATAGGTGTGGTTGGTGAGGTTGACCACGGTGTCCTTGTCGGTGGTGGCGTGATAGTCGATGCGGAAATCGTTGTTGTCGGTCAGGGTATAGGTCAGATCGATGGTCAGCGCGCCGGGAAAGCCCTGGTCGCCATCAGGGCTCACCAGATGGAAGGTGACGCCCGCATCACCCGCATGTTGGAACGTGTTCTGCACGGCAAGGATGCGGGTGCTGTAGCCCGGCCGCCCGCCATGCAGGGTGACGCCGTTTCTGTCCTGGGCCAGGTCGTAATGGGTTGCGTCCAGGGTGAAGCCATGGCCGATGCGGTTGGCATAGCGGCCGGTCAGCGCGCTCATCGGGCCCGTCGCCTCGATCCCCGCAAGGTCCTTCTGGCAGAGGATCACATTGGCCATCCTGCCGTCGCGGCCGGGCGCTTCCACGTCGCAGATGATGCCGCCCAGATCCAGCACCTGGGCCCGCATGCCGTGATTGTTGGTCATGGTGAAGACATGGACGGTGGCGCCATTCTTCATGACGCCATAGACGTCGGTCTTCACCGTTCCCGCCTGGGCCACGCCTGTCAGCATCACCGTCAGAACCAAGCCGCCAAGTTGTGCGCCCGCCTTCATTTTTCCCCCGATTTTGTCTGTTTTCGCTGTGGCTTTGAGCCCGTCACACTATAGTATCTGCGGCACAAAAAAGACCATGGGCAGGGAAGGTGGGCCGGGGGTTGTGGCGGTCCGGATTTCGCATGATGGACGAGAAACCGCTGATCGTGGTGATGGGGGTCGCCGGTTCGGGCAAGACCACACTCGCCAGCCAGCTGGCGGAGAAGCTGGGCGTGCCCTTTGTCGAAGGCGACTCGCTGCATCCCGCCGCCAATGTGAAGAAGATGGCGCACGGCATCCCCTTGACCGATGAGGACCGCTGGCCCTGGCTGGAGGCGATCGGCGAGCGCATGGAAGTCGAGCGCGCAACCGGCCATGGCGTGGTGGTGGCCTGCTCCGCCCTCAAGCGCACCTATCGCGACTTCCTGCGCAGCAAGGTCCATGGCAAGATGCATTTTATCCTGCTGGACGGCTCGCGCCAGCTGATCAGCGAGCGGATGAAGAAGCGCAAGGGCCATTTCATGCCGCCCGCGCTGCTGGACAGCCAGTTCGCCACCCTCGAGCCGCCCACATCCGACGAGCATGCGGTGATCCTGGATATTTCCCACAAGCCGGCCGAGCTGGTGGAGGAAGCGGCAAAATCCATCACGCCTGAAACCGCGTCATAAGCAAAAGGCAAACGGGATGCGCAAACTCGCCGTGTTTTTCTCCGCCGCGTTTTTGGCAACGCTGCCCGCTTTGGCGCAGGCGCTGGCCACCGGCGCCAGTCCGCCCAAATTTTCCGCCCCGCCGCCGCCGGTGACGGCCGAAAACAGCATCATCGGGCCCGCTTATGCCGATGCCCCGGAGGCGACAGCCGATCCGGCGGCGCCGCAGGGCGATGTGCGCGAGTTCATCCTCTATTCCGAGGACAGCAAGATCTATCCCGGCATTGTCCGCGCCCAGGAGATGCAGCGCGATGCACATGGCAACTATTCCATTCCCGCCGGCACGAGCCTTTCCAAGCCGGGCCGTTATGAACGCCATGTCTATGTCTATATCCCCAGGCAAGTTGTGCCGGGAACTCCTGCGCCTTTCATGGTGGTGCAAGACGGCCATTCCTATGTGAAGCGGATGGCCAACATCATGGACAATATGATCGCCGCCAAACGCCTGCCGCCGATGATATTGGTCTTCGCGGATTCGGGCGGCAGCGACGCGCAGGGCTCCGAACGCGGGCTTGAATATGACACGCTGTCGGATCGCTACGCCAACTGGGTGGAGCAGGAATTGCTGCCGGCCGTATCGCAGCGCTATGGCGTCACCTTCACCAGCGACCCGGAAGGCCGCGCCACCATGGGCGGTTCGTCGGGTGGCGTCGCCGCTTTCACCATGGCCTGGTATCATCCGGAGCGCTATCACAAGGTGCTTTCCTATTCGGGCACCTTCGTGAACCAGGCCTGGCCGCCGGACCCGCAGACGCCGCGCGGCGGCTGGGAATATCACGCCACCCTGATCCCCAAGGCGGCGAAAAAGCCCATCCGCATCTGGATGGAAGTGGGTGAAAAGGACAACCGCTACGACAATCCCGAGGAAAGCTGGCACAACTGGCCATTGGCCAACAATCGCATGGCGGCGGTGTTCAAGAACAAGGGCTATGACTATCGCTATGTCTTCGCCCTGAGGGCGGGACATGTTGACAACCGGGCGGTGATGCAGACCTTGCCGGCCGCGCTGGAATGGCTCTGGCGCGACTATCCCAGATAACAATCCAAACATCTCAGGGGAAAACAATGAAAAACAGGCTGATACTTTCGCTTCTCGCCGGCGCCGTGTTGACTATCCTGCCGGCGCTGGCCCAGCCCGCGCCCGATCCGGCGCTGCCGAAATTCCCGACACCGCCGCCGGCGACGGATGCCGCGACCAGCATCATCGGCCCCAACTATGCCGACGCGCCCGAATACGTGGTCAATCCGAATGTGCCCCAGGGCGATGTGCGCGAATTCATCCTGTATTCGGACGACAGCAAGATCTATCCCGGCATCGTGCGCATCGAGGGCGATCTGGCCAACAAGCGCGACGCTTACGGCAATCGCCTCCCCTTTCCGGCGGACCAGCTGTCAAAGCCCGGCCGTTATGAACGCCATGTCTATGTCTATATCCCCAAACAGTATGTGCCGGGCACGCCGGCGCCCTTCATGGTGGTGCAGGACGGCCATTCCTATATCAACCGCATGGCGCCGGTGCTGGACAACATGATCGCGGCGCACCGCTTGCCGGCCATGATCATCGTGGCGGCGGATTCCGGCGGCAGCGACGCCCAGGGCTCCGAGCGTGGGCTTGAGTATGACACGCTGTCTGACCGCTATTCCAACTGGGTCGAGCAGGAACTGCTTCCGGCGGTGTCGAAGAATTACGGCGTGACCTTCACCACAGATCCGGAAGGCCGCGCCACCATGGGCGGCTCCTCGGGCGCGATCTGCGCCTGGACCATGGCCTGGTATCATCCCGAGCGTTATCACAAGGTGCTGTCCTATTCGGGCACCTTCGTGAACCAGGCCTCGCCGCAAGATGCCAACACGCCGCGCGGCGGCTGGGAATATCACGAGACCCTGGTCCCCAAGACGGCGAAGAAGCCGATCCGCATCTGGATGGAAGTGGGCGAGAGGGACCTGCACTTCGATGATCCGGAAAAGACCTGGCACAACTGGCCCCTGGCCAACAACCGCATGGCGGCGGCCTTGAAGAAGAAGGGCTATGACTATCGCTATGTCTTCGCGATGGATGCCCATCACGTCGACCCGCGGGTGGTCAAGCAGACCCTGCCGGCGGCGCTGGAATGGCTGTGGCGGGACTATCCGAAGTCATGACCGCGAGGGCCGCTCCGGCAAGGCCGGCTTGAAACAGGCGGCCGTGCCGCGCCCCACCCTGGCTTGGTTGACAGAGGGGGGCGGAGAGGGGACGCTTGCGCCCAAGATGGCAATTTCGACCATCGCCAAGGGGACGGAAATGAAGCTTGCGCCTGTACTTGTCCTGGCTGGATCCACTTTGATCGGTCTGGCCGCCAGCCCCGCCTGGGCCCAACTGGCACCGCCGCCGCCCACCCATCCCGAGCCGCCGGCCGCGATCAAGCTGATCGACCCCGGGCCGGCCGGGCCCGACTGGCTGTCCTACAATTACGACCGCGAGCGCACCGGCTGGAATCGCGGCGAGACCGAGCTCTCGCCCAAGACCGTGGGCAAGATGAAGCCCTTGTGGAACACCCAGCTGACCACGGCCTCCCGGGCGCTGGTTCTTTCCACCCTGACCGCGCCGGTGGTCGCCGCCGGCGTCAGCACGCCGGATGGCGCCAAGGATCTGGTGTTCAGCATCGGCATCGATGACGTGCTTTCGGCCGTGGACGCGTCCACCGGCAAGATCGTCTGGCAGAAAAGCTTTCCCAATATGCTGAAGCCGCTGCGGCCACCGTCGATCAGCTGCTCCAATACCGAGCAGGCGACGCCGGCGATCGACAAGGGGCGGGGCGTGATCTACTTCACCACCAGCGACGGCAAGCTGCGCGGCGCGCACCTGGCCGACGGCAGCGAGGCGCTCACCCCTACCGACATGGTGCAGCCCTTCAGCCGCAACTGGAGCCTCAATGTCGTGGACAATGTGGTCTACACCACCGCGGCGCGCGGTTGCGGCGGCAGCGCCGCCCAGCCGACCGAATATGGCACCGTGGCGGCGGTGGATGTTTCCGATCCGGCGCGGCCCGCATTGTCGCGCTTCTACACCGGCAAGGGCCGTCCCGCCGGTCCGTGGGGCGCCACGGGCGTGGCCTGGGGTCCGCAAGGCGCCTATGTCACCACCGCCGATGGCCCCAACAATCCGGGCAGCGGCATATATGGCGACATGGTGCTGGCGGTGCGCCCGCATGCCTGGGGCCTGAATGACAGCTTCACGCCCACGCATTGGCGTTATGTGAATGCGCGCGACCTCGATTTCGGCTCGGGCGGCCCGCTGCTGTTCAGCCTCGGCAAGCGCAACATCGTCGCCACCGCATCGAAAGAGTCGGTGATCTATCTGCTCGATGCCGACAATCTGGGCGGCGTAGATCATATGACCGCGCTCTATCAGTCGCCGCGCATGGGCAACGACATCCAGGACTTCCAGGCCGAGGGCGTGTGGGGAAGCCTCGCCACGTCTCTGGACGACAAGGGCCAGCGCTGGCTCTATACGCCGATGTGGGGGGCGCCCGCCAAGAACGGACCGAAATTCCCCATGACTTACGGCGACGTCGCCAATGGCAGCATCATGGCCTTCACCGTGACCGAGGCGGATGGCAAGCCCAGTCTGCAACCGCAATGGATGTCGCGTGACCTCAACATGGCTTCGCCGCCGGTGGTGGCCAACGGCATCGTCTATGCGCTTCAGACCGCCGAAAGCACGGTGCAGGTGCCCAAGTCGGTCTTCAATGCCGATGGCAGCCGCAAGCCGTTCGATCCCAACGACAATGCCAACAACCGCATCATGGTGCCGCACGCCACCATGACCCTGTTCGCCTTCGATGCGGTGACCGGCAAGGAGCTGTGGTCCAGCAAGAAGGTGATGGACACCAACACCGTCCACTTCACCCAGCCGGTGGTGGCGCTGGGCAAGCTGTTCGTGGTCGACCATGCCGGCCATCTCTGGGCTTTCGGCCTCAAGCGGTAAGAGGCGATATTTCCTTTGCACAACCTCAAGTTGTGTACGCGATCGCACAGGTCATTAACCGGTAGCAAAGAGCTTTCCCTCTAGGGTTGCATTCTCTGCGGGGAGTGCAAGCAACGTGGCTAGACCCGGCCATATCGCGCGTTCGAGCAAGGCCAGCAGCCTGCTGGCCAGCTATTGCGACACGTTCGGCGAAATGCAGTTGCGCAAATATACCGAACGCGCCATCCGTGCCGCCCGCGCCGAAGCCGAACTCAATCACCGCTCCAAGTCGGCATTCCTCTCCACCATGAGCCATGAGCTGCGCACGCCGCTCAACGCCATCATCGGTTTCTCCGATATCATCCGCCGGCCGGGCGCCGCCAGTGCGGCCGAGGCGGCCGACTATGCCGAACATATCGCCAATGCCGGGCGCCGGCTGCTCGGCGTGGTCTCCGATGTGCTGGACATGTCCAAGCTGGAAGCGGGCGCGCTGATCCTGGACCGCCATCCGCTGAGCATTTCCGAAATCCTCGAAATCGCGCTGGAAGAGACCAGGCCGCTGTTCGACGCCAAGCAGCAGCCGGTGGACATGCGCCCGGAACCGGAGCTTCCGGAAGTTACCGGCGACGGCAAGCGCCTGCGCCAGCTCTTCGTCAATCTCTTGTCCAACGCCAGCAAGTTCACCGCCGAGAAAGGCCGCATCCTGGTGGTGGCGCGTGCGCTCAAGGATGGCGGCGTCACCGTCGCCATCGCCGATACCGGTGTGGGCATGTCCCATGAAGAGATCATGCGGGCGGTGAAGCCCTTCACCCAGGTCGAGGGCCATCTTGCCCGTACCCAGGAAGGCACGGGCCTTGGCCTGCCGCTCGCCATCGGTATCGCGAGGCTGCATGGCGGCAGCCTGTTGCTCGACAGCCGGCCCGGCGCGGGCACCACCGCGGTGGTGACGCTTCCCGCCGAAGGCGCATCCGCCCTCGGCCCGGCAAGTATCGGAAAAGTCGCATGACCGTGCACATCGAAAAGCCCGTGCGGCCGGCTGCGCCGCCTTTCCGTGAGCGCCGCGGCCAGTCCGTCGCGCCGGCGATCCGGCTGGCCCATATCGTATCGGTGTCGGGCAGCCATGCGGTCGCGGTGATCGAACGCCAGGAAGCCGTTGCCGATGAAGCGCGGGTGCAGATCGGCGCCCTGGTCAAGATCATCACCCCCATGTCCGCGGTGATGGGCGTGATCAGCGCCATCAGCGCGCCGATGCCCGCCGCTGAAGGCGAACCCCAGCCCATGGGCCTGGTGGAGATCAACCTGGCCGGCGAAGTGGCGCCCGACCACAACCGCCGCCTGACCTTCCGCCGTGGCGTCTCCACCCTGCCGACCCTGGGCGATGCCGTGCTTCTGGCCGACAGGCATGACCTGACCCGCGTCTATGCCCCGCCCCAGGCCGCCAGCATCAAGATCGGCAGCCTGTTCCAGGACGACAGCGTTCCCGCCCGCCTGCTGATGGATGAGCTTCTGGCCAAGCACTTCCTGATCGTGGGCTCGACCGGCTCGGGCAAGTCTTCGGCGGTGACCTGCATCCTGCAGCGGCTGCTTTCCGAACACGGCCATGCCCATGTGATGATCCTGGACATCCACAATGAATATTCCGCCGCCTTCGGCGGCCTGGTCGAACCGATCAACCTGGACAATTTCAGCCTGCCTTTCTGGATGCTGGATTTCGCCGAAATGACCGCCGCCCTGGTCAGCCGCGACACGCATTTTGACGCGGAAGTGGAAATCCTCGCCGACGCGGTGGTGCACGCCAAGCGGCGCTACAGCGAATCGGTCACCGCCCGCTCGGGCACGCTGCGCCGCTCCGACAACAGCCACAACCACATGGTGATCACGGTCGACACGCCCACGCCGTTCCGCATGTCGGATGTGATGTCCTGGCTGGACGAACAGCTGGGCCGGCTGGAGCGCACCCAGTTCCTTCTGCCCTATCGCCGGCTCAAGGCGCGCATCGAGAGCCTCGCCACCGACCAGCGCTACAATTTCATGTTCGGCAGCCTGTCGGTGCAGGACACAATGAGCGACGTCCTGGCCCGCCTGTTCCGCGTGCCGGGCGAGGGCCGTCCCATCTCGGTGATCGACCTTTCCACCGTGCCGCCGGAAATCCTGGACGTGGTGATCTCGGTGATCTCGCGGCTGGCCTTCGATCTTGCGGTGTGGAGCAAGGGCGGCCTGCCCATGCTCCTGGTGTGCGAGGAAGCCCATCGCTATGCCCCCGCCGCCGACACCAAATTCATGCCCACCCGCCAGGCCCTGTCGCGCATCGCCAAGGAGGGCCGCAAATACGGCCTGTCGCTGGCGCTGGTGACCCAACGGCCCTGCGAGCTGGATTCCACCATCTTCTCCCAGTGCGGCACGGCCATTTGCCTGCGCCTTTCCAGCGAGCGCGACCAGGAAGTGATCCGCGGCAGCACCTATGAAGGCATGATCGATCTGGTGGACTTCCTGCCGCTCTTGGGCGACCGCGAGGCGATCGTGCTGGGGCAGGGCGTCTGCATGCCCATGCGGGTGCGTTTTGACGAGCTCGGCAAGCGCGGGGTGCCGCGCAACATGCATGTGGCCTTCTCCAAGGCCTGGAAGACGCCCAACATGGACCGCGAGGGGCTGGAAGAACTGGTTGCCCGCTGGCGCCGCGCCGGTCGTGAGAGAACCTAGGGCGCCGTGCTTTTGGCCGCTGAGTGCGTCGCGCGTGCTGTGAGCAGCGGCCCGTAAGTGGTGAGCAGGTCCGGTGGACCTGCGAAAGCTGCGAGCGCCGCGAGCTTTGACGAGCGGCTCGGCAAGCGGAAGGGCTCCGCGCGTTGCCTAGCTGACGCTAGGCAACCGTGCCCACGCCGCAAAATTCCTCGCGCCCGTTCTATTTGGGCGCCACTGACCCCCGCCTATACTGGCGCGGTGAGACCGCCTTTCCTCCTGTTCGGCACACCGCATCTGGTCGTGCTGGCCCTGACCGTGGCCGCGCCTTTGCTGCTGGCGGGGTTGCTGCGGCTGTGCCGCCTGCCGGTCGACCGGGTGGCGCGTTTGTCTTTCGCGGCTTTTCTCACCCTCGGCTGGATCTGCTGGTTTATCCTGTTCGCTGAGCGCGGCTGGCTCACCGTCGGCAGCGCCTTGCCGCTCAATCTCTGCGACTGGGCCTTGATTGCCCTGGTCATCGCGCTCCTGACCCGCAACCAGTTCGCTTACGAACTGGGCTATTTCTGGGGCCTGGGCGGCACCCTGCAGGGCATGATCACGCCGGACGTGGCTTATGACTTCCCCGATCCCCAGTTCCTGTTCTTCTTTGTCGAGCATGGCGGCATCATCGCCGCGCTGCTCTATCTCACCCTGGGCACGGGATTGCGGCCCAGGCCGTCGAGCCTGCCGCGTGTTGCCGCCACGACCCTGTTCTATGCGTTGGTGGCCGGCATCGCCGACTGGGGATCGGGCACCAATTACGGCTTCCTGCGCGCCAAGCCGCCGGGCGCCACTCTGCTCTCCCTGATGTCGCCCTGGCCCTGGTACATCCCTGAGTTGGTGGCCGCCGGCATCCTGTCGCTGATGGTCTACTATCTGCCGTTCGCCGTGCTCGACTGGTCACGCCGCAAAAGATAGAAGCCGCAGTCCCGGACCTCGCCACTGGCGATGGCCACGCTGCGCCGGTCCGCCAGGACAAAGCCGGCTTTTTCCAGCACCCGCGCTGCCGCCCGGTTTTCCACCTGAATGACGGAGGCCAGCCGCTTGAGGCCCAGCGGACCCAGGGCTTGCGCCACCACCGCCATTGCCGCTTCGCTGGCCAGGCCCAGGCCCCAACGGTCGCGCCGGAACAGGAAGCCCAACTCGGCCGAACTATCCCGGATCAGGCTCAGATCCACGCTGCCGATGGCGTCACCGGCTTCGAACACCGTCCAGTAACAGCAAACACCGTTCGCCATGGCCGCCTGCTGTTCGCGGACCAATTCCTCCGCCACCGCCAGCCGGGTGATGGGCGGGCGGCTCCAGAAACGCATGGCGTCGCCGTCGTTCAGGATCATGAACAGGGCGGGCGCATCGCCCTCCTGCTGCGGCCTGAGCGTCAACCGCGCTGTTTTCAAGATCATGCTGAAAAACCGAGAGGCGGCCGGCAGCTTTCGCGCCGTGACCGCCTCTCACTGCCCCCTTCAAATGGGACCTTTGGAACCGGACCCCAACCGGCGCCAAACACTTGCGGGGTTTCCCCAAACCGTCCATCCGCAAGTGACGCTAACTGTGCCGGAGATGACGGAGTGCGCAATGGTTTTGCGATGGTTTGAGATACTTTGCGGCGGTCATGTGGACTTTCCGCAACAATTGTTACTGCATCACGGGGACCGGAAGTGTTTCGACAGCTTCAGGCCCTGGCGCTGATAGTTGGAACCGAGGCCCTCGCCGTAACCTTCCGGGGGCGGATCAGTCAGACGTTCGAACACCAGCCGGCCGATGACCTGGCCATGCTCCAGGATGAAGGGAACCTCGCGTGAGCGTACCTCCAGCACCCCCCGCGCCGAGGGCGGCTTGCCGGGCTCAAAGCCGAAGCCGGGATCGAAGAAGCCGGCATAATGGACACGAAACTCCCCCACCAGGGGATTGAAAGGCACCATTTCCGCGGCATGGTCGGGCGGGATCGCCACCCGTTCGCGGCTGACCAGGATGTAGAACTCGTCGGGGTCCAGCACCATGTCGCCGCGGGCGTTGGCCTCGATCGGTTCCCAATAGTCGGCCGGATCGAGCGCGCCCACCTTGTCCACATCGATCAGGCCGGTGTGTTTCTTGGCGCGGAAGCCGATGCGCCTGCCCCCACTTCCAGGAGTAAAGTCGGCGCTGCCCCTGAGGTCAATGGAGAGCGCCAGCCCGTCATCGATATTGGGTTCCCCCTTTTCATCATCTATCGCCACCAGCGGCGCCTGTTCGTGCAGGCGGCGCAGCTGGGTGTCGCTGAAGCTGGGCGAACCATGGCGGATGCGCAGCTGGTTGAGGCGCGAGCCTTTGCGCACCAGGACCGGAAAGGTTTGGGGGCAGATCTCGGCATAAAGCGGGCCGCGATAGCCCGCTTCGATGCGATCGAAAGAGGGCGCGTAATCGGTGATCAGGCGGGTGAAGACGTCGATGCGCCCGGTCGAGCTTTTGGGGTTGGTGCCGCCGGAGATTCGGGCGGAAAATTCCGCCCGCTCCAGCAGCGGCACGATGTAAACGCAGCCTGCTTCCAGCACCGCGCCCTCGCGCAAGTCCACTTCATGCATGAAGACGGTCTTGAGCTTGTCTTCGACGGTCGCCGCCGGTCCCGGCAGGAAGCTGGCGCGGACCCGGTAGGCCACCGGCCCCAGCCGCAGGTCGATGCTGGCGGGCTGGATCTGGCCGGGCGCGAAAGGTTCGGATGCGGTGATTTCGCGGCCCTGGTCCAGCAGCCGCTTCAGCACATGGCTGGGCAGGATGCCGGTGGAAAAGCGGCCATAGCCTTCATCACCGTTGGTGGTCGGGGCATGCAGGGTTTCCAGGATCGCGGCCATCAATAGGTTATAAGCGGCGCCAGCGCGTGGGTCACGGTTTCGGAGCGAAATCGATGTGGATTTCGCCCCTGCTATTTTGGGTCGCGCGCCTTTCGCCGAAGCGGCCTAAGGGCCGTCTTCGGCGGTGCGACGCTCCGGCCCCAGGAACGTCCGGATATCCCCAATCGCCTCGGCCAAGCCGCAGCGCTTGACCGGGGTTTTCTCGGGAAAGGCGGTCAGCAGCCGGCTGGGGGTTGCCCCTTCCAGGATCACGAAACAGCCCTTGTCTTGCGGCCCCCGGATCAGCCGCCCAAAGGCCTGTTTCAGCCGGAAGCGGGTGATCAGGTCGTCATAGCCCTTGCCGAACTTGGCCCGCCTGGCCTTGTGGAGAATGGTGGGCTTGGGCCAGGGCACCTTGTCGAACACCACCAGCCGCAAGCTGCGGCCGGGCACGTCCACGCCGTCGCGCAGGGCGTCGGTGCCGAGCAGGCAGGCATTCTCCTCGGCGCGGAACAGGTCGACCAGCGCGCCGGTGTCCAGCCGGTCGATATGCTGGGCATAGAGCGCAAGGCCCGCTTCAGCCAAGGGTTCGGCGATGCGGTTGCCCACATCGCGAAGGGCGCGCACCGCGGTGAACAGGCCCAGCGCGCCGCCGCCCGAGGCCAGGAACAGTTCGCGATAGGCCGCCGCCAGCGCATCGGCGTCGCGCCGCGGCATGTCCTTGACCACGAAGATGCGGGCCTGGTCCTGATAGGCGAAGGGCGAGCCGAAATGGGCGCGCCGCGCCGGCTGGGCCAGATGGCCCGCGCCGGTGCGCACTTCGGCGCTGGCCCAATTATAATCATTGCTGGGATCGTCGGCATCGCCGCCGCTGTCGCGCAAGGTGGCCGAGGTGATCAGCGCGCCATGCGCCGGTTCCAGCACCGCGGCCGCCAGCGGCCTGGTGGGATCGATCCAATGCCGTTCCAGCCCCACATCGGCATCGCGGCCTTCCTCGCGGGTGAGGGCGAACCAGTCCACGAATTCGTCCGCGATCTCGCCTTCGGCCAGTGCATCCAGCATCTGGATCCAGGCGGGCAGGACGGCCTTGGCGCGCCGTTCCAGCCCGCGCGCCGCCGCGTCCAGCCGCGCCCGGGTATAGGGCTCCAGAGTGGCGGTCTTGTCGGCCATCTTTTTGCGCAAGCGGCGCGCCAGGCCGGCCAGCGGGTCGGCAATGCGCTTGAGGCCGCGCGAAAGCCTGCGCACGGCCTCGAGCAGCTCGTCGCGCATGGGATGCGGTTCGGCTTCCAGCGAGTAAAAGGAATCGGCATCCTGGCTGCGCGCCCTGACATGGCTGTAGGCAGCCGCCAGGAAGAGTTCGCCGGGCCCGCGCGGGGCCGCGCCCAGCCGCGTTGTCCAGCCTTCACCGGCCAGCGCGCTGGCCGCCTGCACCGCCTCTTCCAGCAGGCGCTGGGCGGCTTCGTCATCCGCGATCAGGTCGTTCAGCCTTTCTTCCAGGCCGCGCATGCGGCTTCTGGTCCGGCCTTCGGGTCCGCGGATCCAGCGGCGCAGCTCCGCCATCTCGCGGCCCGAGAGAAGCGCGGAAAAACCGCTGTCGGCGGCGTCGAACAGGTGATGGCCTTCGTCGAAGACATAGCGCAGGCGGTGCTCACTGGGCGTGTCGGTGGTCTCGTCCTCGCCCAGCCAGTCCCGCGAGGCATGATCCTGGGAAGCCTGCGCGATCACCAGTGCGTGATTGGCGACCACGATATTGGCGTGGCGAGCGCGGCGGATGGCGCGCTCGATGAAGCAGACGCGATAGTGGGGGCAGGCGGCATAGATGCATTCGCCGCGCCGGTCGGTGACGGTGGAAAGCGGCATGTGCGCCGCCAGAAACGCAGGAAACCCCACGCCTGACAGATCGCCGTCGGTGTGGGAAGAAATCCAGCGCGCGATCAACCCCAGCGCCACCGCGCGCTGGCCCGGCGCCAATGCCGTCCGCTTGGCAGCTTCTTCAAAGTTGAGCAGGCAGAGATAGTTTTCCCGCCCCTTGCGCACCACCGCCTTCTCGGCGCGCTCGAGCGGATCGGGCCACAAATGCGCGATCTCCTGCACGATCTGGCGCTGCAGGTTGCGGGTGTAAGTCGAGATCCACAGGCCAGGCCCGTTCTTCTCCGCCCAAAGACTGGCGGGCGCGAGATAGCCCAGCGTCTTGCCGGTGCCGGTGCCCGCTTCCACCAGCGCCACCCGCGGCGCGCCCACCTGTTCGCGCGGCCCGAAGGCGTAAGTGGCGGCGTCGGAATAAGCCCCCTGTCCGGGACGCATCACGCCCACCATCTGCGCCAGGCGGGCGCGCGCTTCCGCCGGATCAACGGGCTGCGAGCCGGGCTGGCCCACCGGCGCTTCATCTTCCCATACGGAAAGGCCGCGCCAGGCTTCCAGGCCGGCAATGGGCGAACCGTGCGGGACTTCGCCCGTCATGGCTTTCAGCAGCGGCGCCCAGCGCCAGCCCGAACGCTCCAGCGTTCCGACCAGTGGCGCCAGGCTTGCGCGCACGTCCTGCGGCCAGCCCGCCACTTCGTCCAGCAGGCTCTGCGCGATGGCATGGAGGGCGCGCGCGGAGTCTTCCGGCGTGTGAGGCGCGGCGAGCCCCAACGCCCGCGCCAGACCCAGCGCGCTGGGCACCGACGGCATGCCGGGGCGCACGAAAGCGAACAATTCCAGCACGTCGAACAACATCACAGTGGCGCGCGTGCCCAATCGCCCGGCGACAAAAGCGGAATGTGCCACCAGCACGTCGCCGCCCTCGAACAAGGGCCGCGCATCATGCAGGCCAATGCGTTCGGCTTCGCCGGTGGCGCGCGCGATCACCGCGCCGGGCGGGGCAGGCACCAGTGCGATCAGATTGGCAAGAGATTCCATGGGCGCGGGATCATGGTCCGCGCATCTCGAACTTCCAAGGCTATTATGGCCTGGCGAACGCCTGCGAAGCAGGGCTGGCCGCTCGCCTTAGCCGTCCATACGCGTCTTTCGCCGCTGCTTTCGCAAATACACTTGCTCATGCGTGTGTCCCGCGCACCGCAGCTCACTACGACATGCCGGGATAAAGCTGGATCAGCGCGGCCCGCACCCGCACATGTTCGCCGACCACCGTCTGGGCGGCGTTGCGCAGTTCGTGACGGTTTCCCCCGTCGCGCGCGGCCTGGGCGAAATGCCGCGCCGCCTGGGTGATGGCGGCAAGCCCCAATCCGCCCGCGGCCCCCACAATGTCCTGGGCCAGCCGTGCCGCATCGTCCCATTTTTCCGCAGCGCAGGCTTCCGCCAGACCGCCGGTCAGCTCCTCGGCGGTGACGATGTAGCATTGCAGGATTTCCGTCAGCGTCTTCATGCCGACGGATTTTTCCAGGGTGCTGAAGGCGACCGGATCGATGGCGGCCACGGTCTCTGTTTCATTCTGCGGATTTTCCTGCGGCAGGCGGACCTGCTCCAGGGCGCGATAAAGCTGGTAGGCTCCTACCGGCCAGCGCAGCACGCTGTCGGTGGCGGCGGGGGCGCGGTCACCGCGCAGCAGGACTGCGATCAGGGGCGCCTTGACGCCGGGCGAAGCCGCCAGCATGTCGGCATCGCCGGCGCAGGAAATGATGGCGTCAAAATGTTCCTTGCCGGCGCGGGCCACCGCCTCGGCCATGTCGTCGGCCCGGACCACGCGGTTGCCGAACGGTTCCAGCATGTCGGCCAGCGTGTCGCTGATTGTGGGGGCGCGCAGGAACATCAGCAGCGACAGGCCGGCCGGGGCGGGATGTTCGCTGTCCGGCTCGGGACGCAGGCCGTAGCCGGCTGTGGCGCCCGACACGGGCACGGTGAAGAAGAAATGCGCGCCCTCGCCGGGCGTGCTGCTGAAACCGATGCTGCCGCCGGCCTGTTCGATCACCCGCTTGGCCACCGCCAGGCCAAGCCCCGCACCCTGTTCGCGGCGGGTATAGGAGGAATCGCCCGGCGAAAACGGCTTGAACAGAAGATGCGCCACTTCCGGCGCCACGCCATGGCCGGTGTCGGTGACCGAGAAGCGCACGGCCTGACCGTCTTCGCTCACCTCCAGCCGGATGTCGACCAGCCCATGCTCGGTGAATTTCAGCGCATTGTCGGTGAGCTTGAGCAGAACCTGGCGCACCTTGCGCGGATCGGCCGCCACGCGCGGCAGGCCGGAGCCATGGCTCAGGGTGAGATGCAGGCGCTTTTCCCAGGCGCGCGCCTGCGACAGGCGCACCACGGCGCGCGCCGCCTGCAGCGGATCGCAATCCTCGTCTTCCAGCTGGCCGCTATCGTCGCGCGTCAGCGTGATGACGTCGTCGATCAGGGTCTGAAGTCCGCGGCCCGCCTGCAGCATCACCTTGACGTGATCGGCCTGCTGCTTGGGAAGTTCGGCGCGCTCCAGAAGCTGGGCCATGCCGAGCAGCGCGTTCAGCGGCGTGCGCAGCTCATGGCTGATATTGGCGATGAAGGCGGATTTGGCCATGGCGCTGGACTGGGCGGCGTCGCGCGCCGTCAGCGCCTCGCGCTTTTCGCGCTGCAGCCGGATCACCAGCTGGCCGTTTTCGTTGCGCAGATGGACGCTTTCGTCCAGCAGCCGCGCCATGCCCTGGCAATAGCTGATCAGCACGCCCGCGAACAGCACGATCAGGACCGCGGTGCAATCGGCATAAAGCCCGCCCTCGATCAGGAGCAGCGCAACCAGGGGACCCAGCGCAAGAACGGTGTGCGCCAGATAGGCGGGACGGTGCGCCGAGCGGGCGATGAACTCCGTCGCCGCCATGCCCAGAAAAGCGAGGCTGAGATAGGCCTGGGCGGGGAAAGAACCGGGCACGAACCAGAACAGCGCGGCCACGCCCCAACTGGCGCCGGAAATCGCCGAAACGAAGGTGTAGCGCCGCGCCCAGAAATGCGGATCGCTGTCAGGAGCGTCCGCGCGAGCGGCCCCAGTCAACCGGGCGCGCTTTCTGTAGGCGGCGGTGAGCTGCTCGGCCGCGATTGCCACGCCCAGCAGCAGGAGCAGCGGCATCAGGGACAAGAGGCCAGGCGCATGGCCCGCGACCAGCGTGGCGGGGACGCAGAGCACCGCGAAGGGAAGCGACAGATAGTGCCGGCCGAGCGCGTAAAGGATATCGATGCGGCCGGCGAATACCGAGCCCGCGTTTCTGCCTGATGGCGAGATTTCCTCGGTCATTGCGCAAATCCCTGCCAAAGCCTAGCTTTCGCGCCCTTTCGAAACGCTTAAATCTTGCCTAACGAAGAGTGAATTTTGCTGTGAATCCGCTGTCCCGACAGGCGCTTGCCGCCAAGGCCTGGCCCTTTGAAGAGGCCCGCAAGCTGCTGGCGCGCCTGGAATCCCGTCAAAAGACCGGAAAGCCGGTCAACGGCGTGCTGTTCGAGACCGGCTATGGCCCCTCGGGCCTCCCCCATATCGGGACCTTTGGCGAGGTCGCCCGCACCAGCTGGGTGCGCCACGCCTTCGAGACCATCAGCGACATACCGACCCGCCTGATCGCTTTTTCCGATGACATGGATGGCCTCAGGAAGGTGCCGGAAAACCTGCCCCAGCCGGAGATGCTGGCCGCCCATCTCGGCAAGCCGCTGACCGCGATCCCCGATCCCTTCGGCAGTCATGAAAGCTTCGGCCATCACATGAATGCCAGGCTGCGCAGTTTCCTGGACCATTTCGGCTTCCGCTACGAATTCTATTCCTCGACCGCGACCTACCAGTCGGGGCGCTTCGACGAAGCGCTGCTGCGCATTCTCGCCAACTACGACAAGGTCATGGCGGTGATGCTGCCCACCTTGGGCGAGGAGCGGCAGCAGACCTATTCGCCCTTCCTGCCGATCTCTCCGCGCTCCGGCAAGGTGCTGCTCGCCAAGGTGGTTGCCCATGACGCGGCCAAAGGCACCATCACCTATGTCGAGGAAGATGGCAGCCATGAGACCGTGCCGGTGACGGGCGGCCACTGCAAGCTGCAATGGAAGCCCGACATGGGCATGCGCTGGGCGGCGCTGGGCGTGGATTACGAGATGTACGGCAAGGACCATCTCACCAGCGCGACGCTGTATGACGCGATCTGCAGGATCGCCGGCGGCACGCCGCCGGAACAGTACATGTTCGAACTGTTCCTGGACGAGAAGGGCCAGAAGATTTCCAAGTCCAAGGGCAACGGCATCACCGTCGAGGAATGGCTGGCCTATGGCTCGCCGGAAAGCCTGGCGCTGTTCATGTTCCAGAAGCCGCGCGCCGCCAAGCGGCTTCATTTCGATGTGATCCCCAAGGCGGTGGACGAATATATCGCCCATCTGGAATCCTATCATGCGCCGGAGACCAGCGACGAACAGCGGCTGGAAAATCCGGTATGGCACATCCATGCCGGCCAAGTGCCGGTGGAGCGTTATCCCGTCAGCTTCGCGCTCTTGCTCAACCTGGTGTCGGCGTCCAACGCGCACAATCGCGACGTGTTGTGGGGCTTCATCCGCGCCTATTCGCCGGAACCGGTATCGCCGCAAGCCAATCCGGGCCTCGACCGGCTGGTGGGCTTTGCCTTGCGCTATTACGAGGATTTCGTGCGGCCCGCGAAAGTCTTCCGCGCGCCGGACGACAAGGAACGGGCCGCGCTCGAGGATCTGGCCGCTAGCCTCGAAAAGCTGGGGGACGAACGCGACGGCAAGATTGTGCAGGATGTGGTGTATGAGGTCGGCAAGGCGCATGGCTTTGAGCCACTGCGCGCCTGGTTCGCGGCGCTCTATGAGGTGCTTCTGGGCCAGACCCAGGGGCCGCGTTTCGGTTCCTTTGCCGCGCTGTTCGGCCCGCGCCAGACCGCTCAGATGATCAGGGCCGCGCTCGCCGGCGATTTCCTGAAATGAGGATCTGGCTGGCCGCACTGCTGCTGCTTGCGCCGGCCGCGGCGCGCGCCGCAACCGCCGACGATGTCTTGGCGCTCTATGCCAAAGGCGAGTATGAACAGGCGGCGCAGGCGGGCGAGGCTTCACACAACGCGATGGGGCTTGCGATCGCCGCGCGCGCCGTCCTGGCCGACGAGGTGCTGCGCGATTCTCCCTGCATGCCCTGCCTGGAGCGGGCGGAAAAGCTGGCGCGCGCCGCCATCGCGGCCGATCCCCATCTGGCCTTCGGCCATGTCTGGCTGGCGGTGACGCTGGGCTATGAGGCGCGCATCATCGGCGCGGTCCGCGCGCGGCTGAAGGATGCGCCTGCCCAGTCGAGGAAGGCGCTGGACACGGCGGTAGCCGAGGATCCGAAGAATGCCTATGCCGTATCGGCGCTGGGCGGCTGGCATATCGAGATCGTGCGTGGCGGGGGCGCCACGCTGGCGCGCTTTCTCTATGGCGCGACCGAAGGCGAGGCGATCAGCCTGTTCGACCGTGCGGTCAGGCTTGCGCCCGACAATGTGGCCGTGCGCTACCAGATCGCGCTGTCACTGGCGGGATTCGACGCCGAGAAATACCGCGCCCGAATCACGACCGAACTGAAGGCGGCGGCGTCAGGAACCGCGGAAACGGCTTACGAGAAGAAAATCCAGACCCGGGCCCAGGAACTGCTTGGCCTCTTTGCGCTCGCGCCTCATGATGGATTCGATTCGCTGGTCCGGAAATATCAGGGCTTTCCCTGACGGGAGACGATGTTGCGCAGATGTGTCCCTTTCATCCTGCTGGTGTGTCTGGCGGTGGCGGGATGCTGGCAGACCCGGACCCGTCCCTACGGCAATGTCATCGCGATGCAGCCTTTCGCGGCCGGTACGGTCACGGCCACCGATCGCGACGGCAAGGTGACGCATTATGCCCTGCGCAAGATCGATCGTGGCCGCTATCGCCTGACCTTGAGTGATCGCGGCCAGGATTTCGGCCAGGGGTTTGAAGTCGGGTTTTTTCCGCTGTCCGGCGCGCCCAGCCGTGTGCTGATCCTGCAGATGGCGATGCTCAACTTCCACACCGGCGACGACAACCTGCGCTATTACGGCCTGCTGGTGGTGACGGGCAAGAACAGCGCCCAGGAAATCGTGCCCGATTGCGACAAGGACGCCCGCCGGGCGCGCGTTCCCGCCGCCGACAAGGACAATGCCGGCACCTGCACCTTCCCCGACCGCGCGTCGCTGGAGAAATCCCTGCTGGCGCTGTGGAAGAGCGGCAAGAAGCCGGACACCAGCCTCAGCCTGGAGGCCGCTATTGGCTCGCCCAGATGATGCGATGGACGAAGGCGATTTCGCTTAAGCCGAAATTGCGGTCCTCGAAGGCGGGATTGAAGCTTTTCAGCTCGATGCGCTGCGCCGTCATGCGCCCAAGCTGCTTGGCCATCACTTCGCCGGCATGGGTCTTGACCACCACCCGGTCGCCGCGGCGCAAAGACCCTTGCGGCGACACCAGGATGCGGTCGCCGTCGCGATAGACCGGCAGCATGGACTCGCCGGTGATCTCCAGCGCATAGCAATGGGCGTCGGCGATTTCGGGGAAGGCGATGTCCTCCCAGCCCGAACCGGCGGGAAAGCCGGCATCGTCGAAATAGCCGCTTGCGCCGGCCTGGGCCATGCCGATCAGGGGCACCATGCGCGCCCGGACCGTGCTTTTCTCCGCCACCAGGGCGACGAATTCATCCAGCCCCGCGCCGGTCGCCGACAGGACCTTGGCCAGGCTTTCGGTCGAGGGCCAGCGCAGCTTTCCATTGGTGGCGCCGCGCTTGCTCTTGTTAAAAGTGGTGGGATCCAGGCCGGCAAGCTTGGCCAGGCCGGAGGGCGACATGCCATGCCGGGTGGCGAGGGCGTCAATGGCGCGCCAGATTTGGGAATGCGTCAACATATTAGGAAACAAACCGGAGATTACGGTTATATTCCTATAACAGGGGCAGAGGAAGCAAGTCCGTGTCGATTTCCGATCTTGGCGCCGTGTTGCTCAGGCGCCTGCCGGCCGAAAGCGCCCATCGCGCCACACTGAGGCTGGTGCGGCTGGCCGCTCCCTTTCTGTCCGCAGCCGCGCCCGATGATCCGCGCCTGGCGGTCAGGGCGCTGGGGCTGGATTTTCCCAACCCGGTCGGGCTGGCCGCGGGCTTCGACAAGGACGCCGAGGTGCCCGGCGCGATGGCGAAGTTCGGCTTCGGCTTTGTGGAATGCGGCACCGTCACGCCCCGGCCGCAAGCGGGCAATCCCCGCCCGCGCCTGTTCCGGCTCAGCGAGGACCGGGCGGTGATCAACCGCATGGGGTTCAACAATCAGGGCATGGACCGGGCGGCGCGCCATCTCGGCACGCGCGGGGGCTCCGGCATCGTCGGCATCAATATCGGCGCCAACAAGGACAGCGCGGACCGCATCGCCGACTATGTCCAGGGTTTTGAAAGACTGGCGCCGCTGGCGGCCTATGTCACCGTCAATGTGTCTTCGCCCAATACGCCGGGCCTGCGCGGGCTGCAGAATCGCGACGAACTCACCCGCCTGCTCGATGTCCTGACCGGCGCGCGCAACAAAAAGGCACCGCGCCTGCCCATCCTGCTCAAGATCGCGCCCGATCTGGACGGGCATGCGCTGGACGAGATCGCCGATGTGGTGCGGGCAAGCGGCATCGAGGGACTGATCGTTTCCAATACCACCATCGCGCGCCCGCCGCTGCGCTCGCCATATGCGGGCGAAAGCGGCGGTCTTTCCGGCAGGCCTCTGTTGCTGCCCTCGACACAGATACTGACGGAAATGCACCGGCGCCTGAAAAACGCGGTGACCCTGGTGGGCGTGGGCGGCATCTCAAGCGGCGAAGACGCCTATGCCAAGATCAGGGCCGGCGCCAGCCTGGTGCAGCTCTACAGCGCGCTGGTGTTTCAGGGGCCCGGCCTGGTGGCGCGCATCAAGCGCGAATTGTTGCAGTGTCTTGAACGTGATGGTTTTGCGAATGTGAGCAAAGCCGTCGGCGCCGACTTGCGGGGCACTGGCGCGGTTTGATGGCGAGTGGTTAGCTTGCGGCCATGACGGCATCGTCCCGGCGCGAGCAGACCAAGATCCAGAACCGCGAGACCATCCTGGCGGCGGCGCGCCAGGTTTTCGCGCAACTGGGATTTGCGGCCGCGACCGTGCGCGACATCATCCGCGCCACGCCGCTGGCCTCGGGCACCTTCTACAACTACTTCAAGTCCAAGGAAGAGGTGTATCAGGCGCTTCGCGACGAAGTGGCGCTGAAAGTGCGCCCCCTGCTGCGCCAGGCGCGCCTTCAGGCCGCCAGCCGGGAGGAATTCCTCGCCTCCAGCTTTCGCGTCTTCTTCCAGTTCGTGGCGGAAAACCGCGGTGACACCCAGCCGGTGCCGGAACGGTTCCGCATGGATTCGCCGGAGGTGCTGGCGGGGTTCGCCGAGCTGCGCGAGGACATCGCGGCGGCGGTGGCGCGGGGGCTTTTGCCCGCGACCGACATCGGCGCGTTCGGTGCGGCGCTGACGGGCGTGGCTTTCGAACTGGCGGAACGCGTCAAGGCCGGCGCGGATGTCGAGGCGACCACCCGGTTCGCCGCCGCCCTGTTCCTGGGCGGCCTCGAGGCGCTGCCGAAAGCTGGAGCCGGTTCGAATTGATAAGGAATCCCTTCACTCTCCATGGGCGGGCGTCGTTACGCTGTCGCTAACGACCCCAGCCCATCCAGGGCAGCCAACACCGTGTCTGCGGTTCTGGATGGCGCGCATACGCCGCCGCTACGCGCCGGAGGCCGGCCATGGCGATGTCATCCGAAACGACTCTAGATTTCCCGCGTGTCGTGGAAATGGTGCAGGTCCACCATGCGCTGGCCGGACGCGGTGACCGACACCACATCGACAAAGCGCCGGTGCCAGAGGATTTCCTCCGCCATGTAGGAATGGCGCGCATAGATGCGGTCGTTGATGGTCTCGTCGGTGCCCGACAGCATCACCACCAGCTCCATGTCGCGCTCGATCATCTCCGCCAGCCCCAGATCGTAAAGCGGACTGGTTTTATCCAGCGCGTGCATGATGGTCCAGGACAAAGCGAACAGCGGATTGCGCGGCCGCACCAGTGTCAGTTCCTGGAAGCGGCGCATGTTCACGCCTTCGCGGGTGGTATACTGGCTGGCCAGCGAAATATGGACTTCCGCGTCCAGGATGGAATTGCCGCGCTGGTTGGCGGCGCGCAACATCAGGGTCGGCACCCCGTCGAAGGGCGTCACCACCGCGACCTTGCTGAACACCACCCGCGCCTGGGGGCGGGAAAAGCGTGCGAAGATGATGCCGGTGAACAGCGCGATGGTCAGGATGCCGGTGAAGCTTTCCACCGTCACCAGCAGGTTGGCATAAAGCGTGCGCGGCGCCATCACGCCATAGCCCAGCGTGCCCAAGGTCTGCACGCTGAAGAAGAAGTCGTCGATGAAGCTGCCGGGGCGGGCATTGGCGATGCCGTCGGGGTCGGTCACATACAGCGTCGCAAAGAGCAGATTGACGATGATGAAGGCCGCCAGCAGTTCCAGGAAGAACCACGGCCAGGAGACGGTCAGGATGGCATGATAGAAATCGGTGAAGCGGCCATAGTCCTGGCCCTTGACGATGGCGACGCGCTTGCCGGGCGCACCGCGCACCAGGCTGACGGGCCTGGGCCGCGGCGGGGTCTGCGGCTCGCTCATTTTCCCGCTGCGGCGAGATAGGTTGCCCAGATCTCCGTTTCTTCCGCCCCCAGCTTGTGAAGATAGTCCCAGCTGTACAGCCCGCTGTCATGGCCGTCATCAAAAGCGATGCGCAGGGCATAGTTGCCCACCGGCTCGAGGCCCGCGATTTTCACCCGCTCCTTGCCCATCACGATGGTCTTGGGGCCGCCATGATTGCGCACTTCGGCGCTGGGAGATTCGACCCGGAGATATTGGGCGCGCAGCCCGAAGCGCGCGCCGTTGTCGAAGGCGACGGTGAGGATGTCGCGCGCCGGATTGAGCCGGATTTCGCTGGGCCAGGGATTGGAGGGAGGATCAGCGGAGGGCATCGCGTTCTTCTTCGCTCAGTTCCCGGGCTTCGCCGGGCAGCATCACCGGCACGCCGCCGCGGATGGGATAGGCAAGGCCCGCGGCGCGGCTGACCAGCTCCTGCCGGTCGCGGTCATAGCGCAGCACGCTCTTGGTCAGGGGGCAGACCAGGATCTCTAGCAGTTTCGGATCGGTTTCCATGTTCTCCTCGTCCGGCCGCTCGCTCGAGCTCGCGGCGTTCGTCACTCAAATCGGTCCGCCGTCCCGATTTGTCCGGGAAGCCGGTCGTTCCTCACCCTTCGACAGGTCCGTAGCGACAGCGTACGGACGGGCGAGGAAATTCTAAATCCTCATCCTGAGCTTGTCGAAGCATGCGCTTCAATTAACGGTGGTGGGGCCGGCCTCGCTGCCCATTTCCAGCAACGCCAGCAAGGTGGAGGCGCGCTCATGGAAGCTTCCGGCCTCCAGCAACGCCTGCTTCTCCGCCGGCGCGAAGGGGCACATCATGGCCAGCGCATTGACCAGCGCCTCGGCAGGGGCGGTCAGCACGCTGTTCCAGTCCGCCTGCATGTCGCGGCTGGTCAGATAGGTCTTGAGCGCGTGCAGCAGCCGCTCGCGCGGCAGTTCCGCGGAGGCGGGTTCCGCCAGGTCGCCGGCGAAGGCCCCGAAGTCGCAGAAGCCGGCGCGCCAGGCGGTGGCGCTTTCCATTTCGCCGGTCAGGCGGAAGCGGCATACGCCCATCAGCGTGATCAGGTAGCGATGGTCGCCGGTCTCCTGGAAGGCGACGATCTTGCCGGCACAGCCCACCTGTGACAGACGCGGCCGAAGTATGGTCTCTTCATTCTCGATCGGCTGGATCATGCCGATCAGCCGGTCGCTCTGCAGCGCATAGTCCACCATTTCCAGATAGCGCGGCTCGAAGACATTGAGCGGCAGATGGCCCCGCGGCAGAAGCATCGCGCCGGTCAGGGGAAACAGCGGCAGGGAATGCGGCAGGTCGGAATAAGCGTGGTAGCGCCGTCCCATCAGGAGAACAAAAGCCCCGAAAGCTTGCGCCGCGCCTCGATGGTGCGCGGATCGACGGGGCCCATGGCCTCGAACAGGGTGACGAGCTGTTTCCTCGCCGCTTCCTCGTTCCATTTGCGGTCGCGCCGCACCAGCTCGAGCAATTCCGCCACGGCGCCGTCGCGGTCGCCCGCCGCATCCAGCGCCATCGCCAGGTCGTAGCGGGCCTGGTGATCCGCAGGCTCAGCCTCAAGCCTGGCGCGCAAGCTCGCGGTCTCGCTTTGCTCGGGCGCAGGCGCCTGGCGCAGCTTGAGTTCGGCTTCCACCGCGCGGATGGCTTCATCCTGTTCGCCGCCCGGCTTGGCCATCTGCAGGGTGGTTTTGGCACGCTCGATGTCGCCGCCCCTCAGATAGGCGCGCGCCAGGCCCGCCACCGCTTCGGGATGGCCGGGTTCGTCCTGCAGCACATGGCCGTAGGCCTGCGCCGCCATGGCGACGTCACCGGCTTCCAGCGCTTCCGCCGCCACCGCCAGAACCTCGGCGGTATGTTCCGGGCCGCCATGGCCATGGTCGTGGCTGTCCGCGCCGCCACTCGCCAGGCCTGCGACAAAGGCCTTCACCTGGCTGTCGGGAATGGCGCCCATGAAGCCGTCCACCGGCTGGCCATTCTTGAAGGCATAGACGGTGGGGATGGACTGGATGCGCAGCTGCTGGGCGATCTCGGGATTTTCGTCGATATTGACCTTCACCAGCTTGACCTGGCCGCCCGCAGCCTCCACCGCGGCCTCCAGCGAGGGCCCCAGTGTCTTGCAGGGCCCGCACCAGGGCGCCCAGAAATCCACGATCACTGGAACCTCGCGGCTTTGTTCCAGGACATCGGCGGCAAAGGTGGCCAGGCCCGAATCCTTGATGTGCGGGCTTGCGCCGTTGGCCGCGTTCTTCGCGGGTTCGGATGTGACGGGACGCCCGCCGGGGCCGATCAATGCCATGTCAGTGCTTTCCGGATGTTGCTCGCAGGAAAGATGGTCACTCGGGACGCAAAAGGGAAGAGACCCGGCGCTGCCACAGCCACAGGGCCGGGGTGACGCCCAATTCCATGACCAGCGGCAGCACCACCGACAGGCTCCAGGCATCCAGCCTTGCCGCGGTCAAGGCCCGCGCCAGCCCGCCCAGCACCACCAGCCCGGTCAGAAGGCCGAAGGCATGGCCCTGGCGCTCGATGGCCAGGATCAGCGACCAGAAGGCCAGCCCCAGCCCCAGCAGCAGGCCGCTCAGATAGGCGCCATGGGTGAGGGCGTGCGCCGGCCCGGCGATCAGAAGCTCAGGCCTGAGCGCGCCAAGCGCGCCGGCAGCCACCGGCACCAGGCCGGCAACCGCCACGGCGATCTGCAGAAGGCGTTTTTCCAGCATGTCCGAACCATACGGAAGGCCGGAAGCGTCAGATCAGGGCACCAGCTTCCTGATCCATTGCGGCAGGGCGAAGGCCGCGGCATGGACGTCCGGATTGTAATAGTCGGTCTTGAGCCTGGCCTTCTTGTAGGCGCGGGCCGCCTTCTTGATGCCCGCTTGTGTGCCCAGCGGCTTGCCGCCCTTGGTGGCCCAGGAAAGCGCCATGAAGCCGCCGATATAGGTGGGCACCACGGTGAGATAGAGCCCGGATCTGGGGAAGAACCGCGCCAGTTCTTCCAGCGCCTCGGTGATCTCCCAGGGCTGGTAGAAGGGCACGCCGGTCTGGAAGGTGGCATAGCCGCCTTTTCTGAGCGCGCCTTTCACCCGGTCATAGAAGGTCTCGCCGAACAGCGCCTTGCCGGGACCGACCGGATCTGGACGGTCGGCGATGATCAGGTCGAAGCGGTTCTTGCTGGACTTGCGGCCCAGATATTCAAAGGCGTCGGCCACTTCCACGCTCATGCGGCGGTCGCGGAAGGCCTTGGCGTTGACCTCGCCGAACAGCTTCTTGCAGAGCGCGATCACCCGCCCGTCAATGTCCACCAGGACCACTTCCTTGACGTGTTTGTGCTTGAGCGCCTCGTCGGCGATGGAGAGGTCGCCGCCGCCCACGATCATCACCCGCTCGACCTTGCCATGCTCCAGCATGGGCAGGTGGGTGAGCATGTCGGCATAGGCGCTTTCGTCCCGGCTGGTGATCTGGACGATGTCGTCCAGCGTCATCACCCGGCCGTTGGCGACGGTGTCGAAGATGCGGATGTGCTGGTACTGGCTCCGCTCGTCGGCGAGCACCTTGGTGACCTGCATGGACTGGGCGTAACCCTTGTGGAGGCGTTCCTTTACCTCGGGGAGCTTGGCCATAACGTTTCCTTAAGGGTTGTGACAGCGGTTTCCGGAAGGCGCGTATAGGGCGTGCGGAGGACGCTGTCTATCGCGCGTTTAACACCCGTTTCATCGCACTTTCTCGCGCCTCGCGCGTTGTCGCCGAAGCTCTCCTGAAGTGCCTCCGTGCGCGCGCTCTGTGGAGGTCGGGCGAAAAAAATTGGCCCGAGAGGAAATTTCTTCTTGCATCGGCGGGGAGTTAGCCCTATTTGCAACTTGACCCCGCGAGAAAAAAAGCGGGACAAAGCGGCGACCGGGTGACCCCGTGCGTCGCTTTCTTCTTTAGGCGCGTCCGGAAGTCCATAAGGCCAAGGCGCAGGTGTCAACTCCAAGACGGGTAGGTGCTTGAATGGCTCGACTTAATCTGGTGGCGGCGAACCCGCAAAAAGAAATCAAACCCCGCGCTCCCAAGGCGCCGCGTCCGGTTGTCGTGACGCCTTCGAACGACGACCAGAAGGATCACTTCATCACGAAGAATGGCCTGTCCTATGCGGGCAGCCATGTCATCATCGACCTTTGGGAAGCCAAGGGCCTGGATGACCGTGAGCGGATCGAAACCGCGCTGATCGACGCGGTGAATGAGGCTGGCGCGACGCTCCTGCACATTCACCTGCACAAGTTCGAAGACGGCGGCGGCATCTCTGGCGTGGCGGTGCTGGCGGAAAGCCACATCTCCGTTCACACCTGGCCGGAGAAGGGCTTCGCGGCCTTCGACGTGTTCATGTGCGGCAACGCGGAACCCCGCAAGGCGCTGGACGTGTTCAAGCGCGCCTTCGAGCCCGGCCGTGTCGTGGTCGGCGAGCACAAGCGCGGCGTGGTCTAGGCTCGCGGTCAAGAATTCAGGCCGGGAGCCTGCGGCTCCCGGCCTTTTTCTTTGCCCGCTCGCTTTATGACCCCCTCCGGTTTCAGCTTCCGCTCGACGGCTATCGCCGTCTTCGCTCGCTGAAACCACCTCCCCCTCTTGTGCGCTGACGCGCACGAGGGGGAGGCAGGCCTGAGTTCAGTGGCTCATTGCATGCCCGAGCGGATTTCCGTCCAGGCGGAAACGATCTTTTCCTTGTTCTTGAGGCGGCGCTGGAAGATGCCGCTTTTGAGGAAGGTCTCCAGGTCGCGCTGGATGCCGAGATTGGTGAACACGGAATCGGGCACCCGGCTCATCGCCCCGGTATTGGCCGGCTCATCACCGATATGCTCGATGGTGTAGACGGCCGCCTCGTCCGACAGTGCGGAATCGATCAGCGCCAGCGCCTTGGCCTGGTTGGACGGGTCCTTGTGCATGACCAGGCCGCAGACGTAAGTGAAGATGCCGCCGGGCGGATCCAGATAGGCGACCGGCTTGTGCTCGCGGTTCAGCGCCGCGAAGGTGGTGCGATAACTCATGGCCGCCACGATCTCGCCGCTCGCCAGCCCCTGCGCCAGTGCGGTGTCGTCGGAGGAGACAAAGCGCAAATGGGGAATCAACTCCCGCAGCTTGGCCTGGACCCTCACCCAGTCCGCGTCCGACATGTCATAGGCATTGATCCCGGCCATGTGGGCGATGAAGGGCACGGTGTCGTCCACCCCCTCGAGTACCGACACCCGGCCTTTATATTTGGGGTCGAACAGGATGTCCCAGCTCTGTGACTTCGCATATTCCGGCGCCAGGTCAGTGCGGATGGTCAGCGAGGTGTTGCCCCAGTAATGCGGCACAAACCACACTTTGCCGGGTCCGGCCGAAATGCCCGGCAGGTTGCGCAAGGTGGGCGAGATCTTGCTCCAGTTCTTGAGCTTTGACGTATCGATCGGGGCAAGAAGCCCCGCTTCCTTCCAGCGGGGAAACTCGTAATAGCAAGGCCCCATCACGTCCGGCTTGAAGCCGGCCCGCATCTTGGAGAAAACCTCGTCCTCGTCGGCGAAGATGGTGACGGCGGGTTTCTCGCCTGTGGCCTTTACGTAATCGGCCAGGAAAGGCGGCTCCATGTAATCCTGCCACTGGAACAGGGTGACGGGGCGGTCGCTTTCGGGGGCGCGCAGCAGGAACCAGCCGCCGCCCACCAGCAGAGCGGCGGCCGCAACGCCACCCAAGACCCAGCCTGTCTTCATGCTCAACTTCCACCACCCATTGTCACGGCCCGGGGTTCGTAGCAACAGCGCACGAACGGGCCGCCCAGGTGACGCCAATCGCGAATGTCGAAAGAAGGGGCGCAGCCAAATTCTTCGATACCGGGATTGTTTCACCTGGGTGGCCCGCACGGAGTTTACACTCCGGTCGCGCTTCGCGCGAACCGGGGTGGCGGGCCATGACAGCGAGAGTGAGACGCCACGCAGTGCAGGTCAATCAGAGTGCGTTCTGCATCCAGCTGGGCTGCGGCGGATCGCCCATGCCCAGCGTCATGTTGAGACCGGCGGTGGTCTGCCGTCCGGTCTCGCCCTGGGTGTAGGACACCGCCGACTGGCGCACGCCCAGCGCGATATCGACGCCGGGCGCCGGCATATAGTGCAGGTCCAGCCCCGCCAGCAGGCCATCGCTGGCATAGCGGTCCGTCACCCAGCCGGCATAGCCGCTGAACCACACCCCGTTCCAGAAGGTGCTGGAGAGGTTCAAGGTCACCGCATGGTTCTCCATGGAGCGGATGCCCAGCGGAACGAAGGGTGTCGGCGCCGCGCCGGCAAAGCTGGCATTGGCGGTGCGGTAGTCGCCATGGCCGTCATAAGCGATACCGGCCAGAAGCCCGTCCCAGACATTGGCCTGCCAGCGCAGGCCCGCATCCCAGCCGGCGGTGCGCGCCACATCGGCGTCGCCATGCACGCCATAGCGGGCGTAATGGCCGCCGGCATGGCCCCACAGGCCGTCCACGAGTTCGCCCGCCACGCCCAGGACCGCGTTGTCGGTGTCGGCGCGGTTGTTCACCGCCGTCGGGGTGTCGAGATCCGGCGCATGGTATTCGACCTTCAGATAGCCGAAGCCGGTGGGCGTGCCGGAGTAAAGCGTGGCGCGGCCGCCGGTGATATTGTTGCCTTCCGAGGCTTCCAGCCGCAATTCGCTGTCACGTCCCAGCTCGAAGGCGAAGCCGCCCGCGCCGGTGACCAGATCGGTCGTGGTGTTGGCGATGCCGCCGCCCGCCAGGCGCACATTGTTGCCGCGGACATTGGTGTATTTGGCGTCGCCCACCAGCGCGACACCGGGCACGAAGCTGAGCTTGCCGGCCAGGTCGGCGCTCACCATCCGGTCGCCGCCATGATACCAGTTCCACTCGTTGGAGAGGCTGAGGCCGCTGTCGGCCTGCATGGCGGCGCGGCCGTAAGCGGTCAGCCACATGGGATCGGCGCGGCGCACCGCCAGTTCTGCGGCCGCGTAATTCCGCAAGCCGGCATAGTCGGCGTAAGTGTGGAAACCGGCGGCGGGCGGCGGCGCGCCTTGCGGCGGCGGTGGCGGATAAAGCTGCTGCTGCACCGGATAGCCGCCATAAGTGGAGCCGCGCATCGGCGGCGGCAGGTTCTGCGCCATCATCGGGGGCGGCGCGCCACGCGGCACGATGCGCAGCGAAAAGCCGTCCGCCTCGGCACGGGTCAGGAAGGTGACGGCGCGCGGACTGCGGATGACGCCATTGTCGAAATTGGCATAGGCCATCGAGATCCATTGCGGCGCGTCGCCCTGCAGATGGTCGAACATCGCGCCGTCCACCGGCTGCTGAAAATCAATGGAGAGCGCGTTCTGGTTGTCATCGGCATGGACGGTGCGCAGCGGCACGCCATGGAACCGGATTTCCAGTCCATTGGGATCATTGCTGATCACCTGATAGCCGAAGCCCTGGCCCTGCGCCGGCGCGCCCGCCATCAGGGCCGCCAACAGAACGGCCAGCGCTCCCAGCTCCCGCGCCATCGTCTTTTCCTTTTGGCGGCGAGGCTGGTTGAGCATGGTGGACAAGGAACAGGCACTCATAACCGGGGCAGCCTCAATTCCATGATGGCGCCGCGGCCGCTCTCGCCGGCAAGCTGCATCGCCCCGCCCATGCGCCGGGCCAACTCCATGGCGATGGCCAGCCCAAGCCCCGCGCCGGTCACCGTGCCCGCCCGGTCGAAGCGCTCGAAGGGCTTGCCCAGGCGCTGGGCCTCGCGCGGCGAGAAGCCGGTGCCGCTGTCGCTCAGGGTCAGGACGCCGGCGCCCTCCTCGAAGTGGACGTCGGCGCGCACGATGCCGCCCTCCGCCGTGTAGGTGAGGGCGTTGGTCAGGAGGTTGGAAAGGATGCGGCGCAGGGCGCGCGGGTCGGCGCGCACCTGGCCCGGTTCGCCGAAAGCCAGCGACAGCGAAATGCGGCGGGAGAAGGCGCGGCCCTGATGCTCTTCGATCGAGGCGGTTATGGCCTCGGCCAGCTCCACCGCTTCCACCTTCATGGGGAAGCGTCCGGCCTCGACATTGGCGAACTCCAATATGTCGCCGATCTTGGCGTGCAGGCTCTTGCCGGCTTCGGCGATGTCGCGGGCATATTCGCCATATTTGGGATGGCCCGGCGGACCAAACAGGCCCTTGGCGATGATCTCGGAAAAGCCGATCACCGCGTTCAGCGGCGTGCGCAGCTCATGGCTCATATGGGCGATGAATTCCGACTTGGAGCGCAGCGCCTCCATCGCGCCGCGCTCGGCATTGGCCAGCCGCACCATCAGCCGGGCCTCGACGGGACGGGTGGATTTCAGCGCCCGGATGGCGCGCACGGCCTTGGCCTGGCGCTCGAAGCTGCCCACGAGCAGGGCCGCCAGCCAGGCGCCCGTCAGCGCGGGACCCAGGATGATGAAGAGGTAGAGCGGCAGGGTGCCGGTCCAGCCTTCCAGGGCATCCGTCCCGTCCATCCAGGTTTGGACCGCGGCGGGCCAGCCGGGCACCGGCGCATTCGTGCCGCGTGCCTGGCTCGCCGGGACCAGCGCGGTGCGCTCAGAGCCCGGCATCAGGCTGGCGGGATCAAACACCACCGCCACGGTGCGGCTGCCATCGCGGAAGGCAAGTTCGCCGGGAAACACCATGCGCGATCCGGCAAGTAGCGGCCGCGCCAGCGGCCGGGCCGGGGCGGCGTCCAAGCGCGCGCTTTGTGTGCCGTCCGCATCCCAAACCGCGATGTCGCGGATGGCGGGCTCGGCGCGGCCCAGATCGGCGCTGCGATATTGTTCAGGGCTGGCGGCGAAAACCGCGCCCATAAGGGCGTAATGGTCCAGTGTCGCGGCCGTGGTGCGGGCGATACTGGCGGCGCGCGCCTGCTCGTAGCGCTGCGCCTGGGCGAGCGCATGGCTCTTGTCCAGCCGCATCTCGAGCAGGGCGGTGGCGGCGAAGCTGCCGCAGATCAGGACGATGCAGATCGGGACGGTGAAACGGATGTCACGGCCGAAGCGGCGGACAAAGGGCCACCGGATGGCGGCGGCAAACATGCCGTCCAGCCTGCCCCAAGGGCGTGCGGTCGCCTCTGCCATGATCCCCACCGCGCGTTGATTCGCGCACAACAAGTATGTGAACCAGGGACTCCGGCGTCACCAAGTTATTAAGGAATCGGGGCGGCCGAATCAGTGGACGACTCAATGCCAGTGTCCCACGACACTAGGACAGCATCTTTCCCGTCACTTCGAACAGGTTGGGTGAGATGCCGGGAAGGCCGTGGATGGCGGCAAGTTCGGCTCGCATCAGCTCCTGGCGGGCGGGATCATAGCGCCGGAAGCTTTCAAAGGCGCCCGCCATGCGGGCCGCGACCTGCGGGTTCATCGGGTCCAGCGTGCGGATCACTTCGCCCACCAGCCGGTAGCCCGAGCCGTCTTCATTGTGGAAGCGCAGGTGGTTGACGCTGAAGGCGCCGATCAGGGCGCGCACCCGGTTGGGATTCTTGATGTCGAAGACGGGATGCTTCATCAGCCCGCGCACCGCGGTGACCGTCTCCGGCAGGGGCGAGCCGGCCTGCAGCCCCATCCATTTGTCCAGCACCAGCGGATCGTTTCTGAAACGGTCGTAGAAATGGGTGAAGGCGGCATCGCGCAGCGGCGACTCCATGCGCGTCAACGCCGCAAGCCCTGCGATCATGTCGGTCATGTTGTCGGCGCTGCGGTAATGGGCGTGGGCCAGGCCCGCGGCGGCTTCGTCATCACCGGCGGTGAGATAGCGCAGAGCCGCATTGCGCAGGGCCCGCTTGCCAGCCTCTTTCGCGTCCGGGCTGAAGTCGCCGGCATCGCGCATATGCTCGTAAAGCTGGGCCAGCCGCTCGCGATGGGCGAGCGCGATGGCGCGCATCAGGGTGACGCGGGCGGTATGGATGCCGACCGGATCCACCGGCGTCTTCTTCGCCGCAAGTTCGCTTTCGGTGGGCAGCATCAGCATCTGGGCGGCGAAGGCCGGGTCTTCCTCGGCGCGGGCCAGCACATTGCCGATGGCGGCGATATAGTCGGTGTTGGCGTCGCTGCGCGCTTCGCCGGCCACTTCCAGCATGATCCCGGCGGCCAGCGTCTGGCCCGATTCCCAGCGGTTGAAGGCGTCGCTGTCCTTGCCCATCAGGGTGGCGTGGTCGTGCCGGCTGTGCGGGGTGCGGAAAATCGCCGGCGCGGAGAAATCGCGTCCCAGCGACAGAAGCGGTTCTTGCGCCACATCCACGAAGGTGAAGCGGTGGAAATTCTCCGTCAGCTCCAGCACCCGGGTCGCGGCCCCGGCATGGTTCTCCCCCTCCAGCGTCAGCGGCAAGGCGGCACCTTTATGGCTCATCAGCCCCATGCACACCGGAATGTGCATGGGCTTTTTCTCCGGCTGGCCGGGCGTGGGCGCCAGCGTCTGGGTCAGGTCCAGGGTGTAGGTTTTCGCGCTGGCGTCATAGGCGCCGCGCGCCTCGACCACCGGGGTGCCCGACTGGCGGTACCACAGGCGGAACTGGCCGAGGTCGCGGCCGCAGGCGTCCTCGAAGCATCGGACCCAGTCTTCCACCGTGGCGGCCTCGCCGTCATGGCGTTCGAAGTAAAGGTCGGTCGCCTTGCGATAGCCCTCATCGCCCACCAGGGTCTTGAGCATGCCGATCACCTGCGCGCCCTTGTCATAGATGGTGGCGGTGTAGAAGTTGTTGATCTCGATATAGCTCTGCGGCTGCACCGGATGGGCGAGGGGGCCGGCGTCCTCGACAAATTGCCGGGCGCGCAAGGCGCGCACATCCTGGATGCGCTGGACGCCGCGCGAACGCATGTCGCCGGAGAATTGCTGGTCGCGGAAGACGGTCAGGCCTTCCTTGAGCGAGAGCTGGAACCAGTCGCGGCAGGTGACGCGGTCGCCGGTCCAGTTGTGGAAATATTCATGCGCCACCACGCTCTCGATGCGGGCATAGTCGTCGTCGGTGGCGGTTTCGGGCGAGGCCAGCAGCACCTTGTCGTTGAAGATGTTGAGGCCCTTATTCTCCATCGCCCCCATGTTGAAGGCCGACACCGCCACGATCATGAAGATGTCGAGATCATATTCGCGGCCGTAAGCCTCCTCGTCCCACTTCATCGACCGCTTGAGCGAATCCATGGCGTAGAGGGCGCGCGGTTCGTTGCCATGCTCGACATAGATGTCCAGCGCCACCTTGCGCCCGCTCATGGTGGTGAAGCTGTCGCGGATGACGCCCAGATCCCCCGCCACCAGCGCGAAAAGATAGGACGGCTTGGGGAAGGGATCGTGCCACACCGCATAGTGGCGGCTGCCGCCAAGCTCGCCGCTCCCGATGCGATTGCCGTTGGAGAGCAGCACCGGATACTGCTCCCTGTCGGCCTCGATCCGCACGGTGAAGACGGAAAGATTGTCCGGCCGGTCCAGGAAATAGGTGATGCGGCGGAAGCCCTCCGGCTCGCACTGGGTGCAGAACATGCCGTTGGAGAGGAACAGTCCCTCCAGCGCTGTGTTGGCGGAGGGATTGATCTCGCTGGCGATCTCCAGCGTCAATTTGGCCGGCGGATCGGGCAGGGTCAGGCTTTTGTCGTCGAGCAGATAGTCGTCCGGCGAAAGCATGCGGCCGTCGAGCGCGACCGAGAGAAGCTTCTGGTTTTCGCCGGCCAGCACCAGCGGACCGGAGCCCGACTGCCGCGCGATTTCCAGCCTGGCCGTCACCTTTGTCGCTTCCGGGGAAAGCGCGAAGTCCAGATGCACCGTCCGTATGCGAAACTCCGGCGCCCGGTAGTCAGCAAGATGGATGGCGCGCGGCTCTTCGGTACGCATGGTCTGAAGCTTTCGGGCTGGGAACCCGGGCTTTATAGCCGGTCTTCTCGCCCTGGAACAATCAATAGACGCCGCGCACCATCATGCCGTGATCGCCGCTTTTGCGCCTCCAGGTCCGGACAGGATCGGCGAAGCGGCCTTGTTTCAGCGGAACAATTCGTCTTGGGGGCGGTGCAACACGGCATATCTGCCGCGCGCGGTCCTCATGAGGCGCGCTGGACGTCGGACAGGATATCCTGGGCGCGGTGCGCCAGTTCGGCCAGTTCATTGGGCATTTCCTCGCCCGACTTGCGCGCCCAATCCACCAGGGCGTTGGCGAAGCTCTCAAGCTGCGGTGCGCTGGCGATCAGCCGCGCCTGTTCCTCGACCCTGGCGGGGTCCAGATCATATTCCGCGCCCGGCACGCGCCAGCCGCCCCAATCCGCTTCACCGGTTATCACCACCGGATAAGTGCCGGGCACGGGATGGCGGGCGCAGTCTTCGGCCGGCTGCCACTTGTTGCGGGCCCTGACCACGCGCCAGTTGCGGGGCAGGTTCGACGACCGGTCGGCCAGCGGCTCTTCGCTCAGCAATTCCTCGGCGGCGAATTCCCGGCCCAGGCCCACATCATAGTGAATGCGGAGCGGCTCATCGAGCCCCTTGGCCCAATGCGGCACGACGCGCTCGATCAGCGCCCAGGTGCCGACCGGCTTCACATAGACACGCTGGTTCTTGTGGAACTGCGCTTTGGCCATGGCGGGTTTTTCCGAAATTGCGTGTCCAAGCCTAGTGAAGCGCTGTTAAGTCCCGGTTAAGACAGTGGCATGCCTTCGAGCGAAAGGGGCTGGAATTGGTGGTCATGAAGAGCCCTTGCGTCAAAATCTGCACCTATGATCCGGACAGCGGGCTGTGCCGGGCTTGCGGCCGTACGCTGGAGGAAATCGGGGACTGGTTCACCATGACCGATGCCGAACGCCGCGCCGTGATGGAGGAACTGCCGGAGCGATTAAAAGCCTTAAGTGTATTCAAGACTTAATAGTCAGAACAGCTTCCAGTATTTCCTTAGGCGCGGACGGGTCAAGGATAACTACGCCGTTCTCCTTTTTTCCAACCAATTTGGGTCTTCTGCTGGAATTGTCATAGATAAAGCGCGAAATCAGCTTGATCCAGAAACCAGGGCAGCTGTCTAAAGGATCTCTCTCTGCGCTCTAAAATCTTTTTTATGGGGACGCCATGGCCGCCCTTTCTGACCCGACTTTTGACACGCTTGATGTTTAAGCCTGCTGTCCGCAACGTCACGTAGAGCAACCGGATTTCAAAACCATGTGCTTTGGCATGCTCGACAAGTGAGCGGTACTTGGACGTTGAGAGTACAGTCTCGACACCGATAGTTTTGTAAGTTCGAATCGAAATATTCAGCCACTTTTTAATTCGGTTCAGTGTCTCAATGTTCGCTTTATGAAGGTTGATCCTTTCTCGTTTGGCGATGTGCGATGTCAGAATGTCGGGATTGATAATCCAGACAGACCTGCCGAAATCTTTGATATCCGTGCGGCCATATAGCGTGCTCTTTCCCGAGCCGTTGGGACCGGCGACGATCCACAGGCGTGGCTTTTCAAGAGAAAGCATCCAGCGATGTCTATTTTTTCTTCTTCAGCGCAGCATCTACATTGCTGCGAAATGCTCTACTTAGATCGCGCGTAAACGAGCTACTGTTGGCATTAACAGTATGCAAGACAACAAACTCGCCAGTCTTGCCATCCCGGAAAACGGTCTTGCCTTTTGAAGGGGTTCCTTTTCCGGCCTTTATGGAGCGTTGAATAACTTTGGCCATGAAGATCCCACTTTATGTGACCAGCCTAACATAGGATCGGCACTTTACTGCAACATTTCAAGGGTTGACGGTCAGCCAATCGAGTTCTTCCGCCAGTTTCACATTTTGGCCGATCACGATGATGGCCAGCGCCGGGGCGGTCTCGGCCGCGGCGCCAAGTCCCGCCAGGGTGGTGATGATCACCTGCTGGTCAGGCCGCGCCGCATTGGCGACGATGGCCGCGGGTTCGTGCGGTTCTCGCCCGGCCGCCAGCAGTTCCTGCGCGATCTCGCCGGCGAATTTGCGCGCCATGTAAAGCACCAGCGTGGGCGAAGCCCGCGCGACCGCGGTCCAGTCCAATTTTGTCAGCTTGCCGTCGGCGCCATGGCCGGTGATGAAGGTGACGGCATGATTGGTGTCGCGATGGGTGACGGGAATGCCCGCATAGGCCAGGCCGCCGATCCCCGCGGTGATGCCCGGCACGATACGGAACGGCACGCCTGCGCGCGCCAGTGCCTGGGCTTCCTCGCCGCCACGCCCGAAGACGAACGGATCGCCGCCTTTCAGCCGAAGCACGCGCTTGCCCTTTCGGGCCAGCGTCACCAGCAGATCGGAAATCTCATCCTGTTTGCAGCTTCTCACGCCGGCGCGCTTGCCGGCATAGATTTTCTCGCCGGGCGCGAGCGCAAGCAGGCTTTCATCCACCAGCGCGTCATAAAGCACATGGTCCGCCTGGGCGAGCGCGCTGAGGCCAAGCGCCGTGATCAGGCCCGGATCGCCGGGCCCCGCACCCACCAGCCATACCCAGCCGGGCGTGATCCGGGGCAGTTGCAGCCGTGACAAAAGAGGGTCATCCATTGTTGTGCTTATACCATCCGGGAACCGTGGCAATACAGGACGGCCACGGAACGCGACGCCCGCCGGCTGCGGTGGCTCTAAACAATCAGCAGGCCGGGCCCGGATGAGCGAGAAAGTGGGAGAAATCGCGCGTGAATCGTCGGATTACCGCTGCGAACAGTGCCATCAGGTGACCCGCATCATGCGCGGCGACCTGATCCCACCCTGTCCGCATTGCGGTTATGGCACCTATGACATTTCCAATCCCCGCTTCGAGCGCCGGGATGGCACCCTGGGTCCGCACGAGCCGGGTTGAGCAACGCCGCCTGGGCGATTACAACCAGTTCGCATTCCCAGACAAGCGGACCTCATGATCAAGCCCCGTTCCGACCTTGTTCCCAACACGGCCGATTACGAAAACCAGCCGCTGGTCACCGCCAACGGTTTTCGCGAATATGACGCGCGCTGGCTGTTCGGCAAGGAGATCAATCTTCTGGGTATCCAGGCGCTGGGCCTGGGGCTGGGCACTTATCTGCACGATATCGGCGTGACACCCAAGGTCGTCACCGGTCATGACTTCCGCAGCTACAGCCTTTCCATCAAGCAGGCGCTGATCATCGGATTGATGCGCGCCGGCTGCGAGGTGCTTGACATCGGCCTGGCGCTGTCGCCGGTCGCCTATTTCGCGCAGTTCGCGCTGGACTGTCCGGCGGTGGCGATGGTCACCGCCAGCCACAATGAGAATGGCTGGACCGGCGTGAAGATGGGCGCAAAGCGGCCGCTGACCTTCGGCCCCGACGAGATCAACGCCATCAAGGACATCGTGCTGAACGGCAAGGGCAGGGAACGCGCCGGCGGTGCCTATGTCGCGGTGCCCGACATGCGCGAGACCTATCTTCAGGCCGTCACCAAGGGCCGCAAGCTCACGCGCCCCATCAAGGTGATCGCGGCCTGCGGCAATGGCACGGCCGGCGCCTTCGCGCCGGAAGCGCTGCGCCGCATCGGCGCGGAAGTGATCGGCATGGACACCGATCTCGATTTCACCTTCCCCAAGTACAATCCCAATCCCGAAGACCTGGAGATGCTGCATGCCATGAGCGATGCGGTGAAGGCGCAGGGCGCCGATCTCTGCCTGGGCTTTGACGGCGACGGCGACCGCTGCGGCGTGGTGGACGACCTGGGCCGCGAAATCTTCGCCGACAAGATCGGGGTGATGCTGGCGCGCCGCCTTTCCGCCGAATACAGGAACGCGACCTTTGTGGTGGATGTGAAATCCACCGGACTCTACCTCACCGATCCGGTGCTCAAGGCCAATGGCGTGAAGACCGATTACTGGAAGACCGGCCACAGCTATATCAAGCGCCGCACCGCCGAACTGGGCGCGCTGGCGGGCTTCGAAAAGTCCGGCCACTTTTTCTTCAATCCGCCCATCGGCCTTGGCTATGACGACGGCATCGTTGCCGGCATCCAGGTGATGGAGATGCTGGACAAGGCCGGCCCGGGCGCGAAACTGTCGGCGCTCTATGACGGCCTGCCGCAAAGCTGGGGCTCGCCGACCATGGCGCCCTACTGCCCCGACGACAAGAAATATGCCGTGGTCGAGGCGATGGTCCGCGAATACAGCGCCATGAAGGACAAGGGCGAGACGCTGCTGGGTGAGAGGATCGTTTCCGTCGTCACCGTCAATGGCGTGCGCGTCACCCTGGAAGACGGCACCTGGGGGCTGGTGCGCGCTTCGTCCAACAAGCCGTCGCTGGTGGTGGTGGTGGAAAGCCCGGCTTCGGAAGCCAATATGCGGGCGATGTTCAAGGATATCGACACGCGGCTGAGCAAGCACCCCGAAGTCGGCGAGTATGACCAGAAAATCTGACCTTGCCTTGAGGGTGCGCCCGCGAGAGCATCTTCCAAAATAACGGGAGGCCTGATGGATCGGCGGGAAATGCTGGGGCTTGGCGTGGCCGGCGCGCTGGTGCCGGGCGCCGCGGGCGCGCAAACCGAGCCGGGCTATCTGCCGGGCGACTCCCAGGAGTTCGTCGCCTTGTGGTCGGGCACCCCGCCGGGCGGCGAGGGCATCAAGCTGGATCTGAAAGTCACCGATGCAGTCCAGCCGGACGGCTTTGATGTCCGCGCCATCAGCCAGATTCAGACGCCGGGCTTCTTCGTCTATCGTCCGGCCAAACCCAACGGCCTGGGTCTCTTGATCATTCCCGGCGGCGGCTATGCCGCGGAAGGCGGCGACCGTGGCGGCCGCGAGATCGCCCAGCATTTCGCAAGCCTGGGTATCATCTGCTTTGTGCTGCGCTACCGGCTTCCGGGCGAAGGCTGGAAGAACCGTTCGACCGTGCCGCTCGAGGACGCCCAGCGCGCCATGCGCCTGATCCGCGCCGGCGAATATGGCGCGGCAAAATTGGCCGCGATCGGCTTTTCCGCGGGCGGCCATCTTTCCGCGACCTTGGCGTTGCGCCATGCGATGCCGACCTACACCCCGGTCAGCCCGGCCGACCAGCAGGACACAAGGCCCATCGTTGCGGCGCATATGTATCCCGTGATCACCATGGGCGACGGCGCGCATGCGGGTTCGCGCGACAAGCTGCTGGGCGAGAATCCTTCGGCCGATGCGGTGGCGGACTGGTCGCTGGAGCGCCATGTCGGGGCGGACACGGTTCCCTCTTTCGTCTGCCTTGCGGCGGATGACGATGTGGTGCCGCCCTTCCCCAACGGCATCACCTTCTTCGGCAAGTTGCGTGACGCCAAGGTGCCGTCAGAATTGCATGTGTTTGAGCAGGGCGGTCATGGCTTCAGCCTGCATTGGGCGCAAGGAAAGCCCTGTGGCGCCTGGCCGGAACTGTTCCTGACCTGGGCGGCGACGCATGGATTCAAGGCTTAAGCGCAGCCAGTAAAGCCTGGTGAAATGCCGCCGGGTCTTGAATCTGCGGTGAATGGCCGAGACCGGGAAATTCGATCAGCCGCGCCTGTTTCATCCGCGCCACCGCGGCTTTCGCCAGTTCGGGATAATGGCCCAGCTGCGCCCGCAATTCCGGCGGCGCCAGCTGTTTGCCCGGCGCGGTCGTGTCCTTGTCACCGATCATCAGCAGGACCGGCATGGCGAGCTTCTCGAATTCGTAGAATACCGGCTGAGTATAGATCATGTCGTAGGCGAGGGCGGAATTCCACGCCACCACCGCCTTGCCCGGGCCGCGATACATGCCCGCCAGCATCTGCACCCAGGGCTCGTATTCCGGTTTCCAGGTGTTGGCGTAATAGGTGACGCGTTCATAGTCGCGGATGCTGTCAGCCGTGGTCTTGAGCTGGGTCTGGTATTGCGCATCCAGGCTCTGCCATGGCACGCCCTTGGCGCGCCAGTCTTCCAGCCCCAGCGGATCGACCAGCACCAGTCTTTCGGTGTCGGTTGGATAAAGCAGTCCATAGCGGATCGCCAGCATGCCGCCGGTGGAATGGCCCATCACAATGGCGCGGGTGATGCCCAGCGATGCCAGCAGCGCATGGGTGTTCGCCGCCAGCTGTTCGAAAGTGTACTGGTAATGCTCCGGCTTGGTGGATTTGCACCAGCCGATCTGGTCGGGCGCGATCACGCGATAACCGGCGCCGCTCAGCGCCCTGATGCTGCCTTCCCAGGTGGCGGCGCAGAAATTCTTGCCATGCAGCAGAACCACCGCATGGCCATTCGGCGTTGTAGGCCGCACATCCATATACGCCATGTCCATCGCCACGCCCTGGCTCTGGAAACGGTAATGCGCGAGCGGGAAGGGATAGCTGTAACCCTCAAGCTGCGGGCCATAGGCGGGCCCTTCCTTCGGGATCGCGTCATCGGCCATCGCGGCGGATGCCAGAAACAGCAGCGCGAATGCGGGGATCAGCTTCATCATGCGCGCACAATACGCCTTGCCCGCAAAAGGAAAAGAGTGTGATGCTTGGGCAAAATAATATGGGAGGGGTTGATGGATCGCCGCACTGTGATTGGCGCCGGGCTTGCCGCCGCGGCTTTCTCGAAGCAGGCCTTGGCTGACACGGTCGTGGCCGGCGATGGCGTTCTGCCCACCGATCCCAGGGATGTGATCACGCTCTGGCCGGGTATCCCGCCGGGTGGCGAAGGCCTGCATCTGCCGCCGATCCGCGTCACCAATCACGAACCGCCCTATATCACGCCCAGCGACCGCGCCATCGACCAGGTTGGCATTCCAATCATGAATGTGTTCCGGCCCGACCGTCCCGACGGGTCGGCGATGATCCTGGCGCCGGGCGGCGGCTATCTGCGCGAGATGCTGGATTTTGAAGGCATGGATGTGGCTCGCCACCTGAATGGCGCGGGCGTCACCTGCTTTGTGTTGCGCTACCGCCTGCCAGGCGAAGGCTGGGCCAATCGCAGTGACGTGCCGCTGCAGGATGCCCAGCGCGCCATGCGGCTGGTGCGCGCCAATGCGGGCAAATACGGCATCGATACGGCGCGTGTCGGTTTCATGGGTTTTTCCGCCGGCGGTCATGTCGCCTGCTCCATCGCCACGCGTTTTGCGGCGCGCGTCTATGCGCCGCTGGATGCCGCCGACACGATGGACGCGCGGCCGAGCTTTTCGGTGCCCATGTATCCCGTCGTTACCATGGGCGAAGGCTGCCACAAGGGTTCGCGCGACAATCTGCTGGGCCCTGATCCCTCGCCGGAAAAGATCATTGCCTATTCCTGCGAGAAGAATGTGCCGGCCGACGCGCCGCCGACCTGGATTTGCCTGGCCGCCGACGACACCACCGTGCCGCCGATCCAGAATGGCGTGGCCTATTTCACCGCTTTGCGCGCCGCCAACATTTCCGCCGCGATCCATGTCTTCGATGCGGGCGGCCATGGTTTCGGCATCGCGCGCACCGCGGGCAAGCCGGATGCGGTGTGGCCGGACCTGTTGCTGCGCTGGGGTGCAAGCCACGGTTTCTTCAAGAACGCTTAAGCGGCGCGGCGTTCGCGCACGAAACTCAGCGCCTCGCGCAGCACGGAAATGCCGGCGCCATTGCGCGCCGCATGCTCGCTCAGATGGCGGCGGAACAGCCGCGCGCCCGGCTGGCCGTTGTAAAGCCCCAGCATGGGCTTGATCAACAGATGAAGCCGCGCTCCGCCGGCGAGCTGGCGCGCGACATGATCGGCATAAGCGTCCACCGCTGCGTCCACATCGACGGGCGCGTCGCCGAAGAAGCGCGCATCGACGTCCGCCAGCAAGACCGGATTCTGATAGGCGGCGCGGCCCAGCATGACGCCATCGGCATGGCGCAGATGGTCTTCGGCCTGTTCCAATGTTTCGATGCCGCCATTGACCAGGATGGTGAGATGCGGCCGCTCGCGCTTGATGCGATAGACCAGGTCATAATCCAGCGGCGGCACGTCGCGGTTTTCCTTCGGCGACAGGCCCTCCAGCCAGGCCTTGCGGGCATGCACCGCGAAGACGCTGACGCCGGCGGCGCAGGAGGCGTCGATCAATGCGCGCAGGGACTGTTCGGGATCCTGTTCGTCGACGCCGATGCGGCATTTGACGGTGACAGGGATCGAAACCGCCGCGCGCATCGCCGTCACACAGTCCGCCACCAGCTGCGGCTCGCGCATCAGGCAGGCGCCGAAGCGGCCTGACTGCACCCGGTCCGACGGGCAGCCGACATTCAAATTCACTTCGTCATAGCCGAAATCGGCGGCGATCCTGGCGGCGGCTGCCAGTTTGACCGGATCGGAACCACCCAGTTGCAGGGCCAGCGGATGCTCGAAAGCGTCAAAACCCAACAGCCGCGTCCGGTCGCCGTTGAGCACCGCATCCGCCGCGACCATCTCGGTATAGAGCAGCGCATGCTTCGTCAGGCAGCGATGCAGCACCCGGCACGGACTGTCGGTCCAGTCCATCATGGGCGCGACAGAGAATTTGTGCGATAAGCCCTTCATGGGATTAGATTATTTCGATTTTGGCCGTCATTTCAACCCCTGCAGTCGCTCGGCCGGTTCAAGGCGCGATATTACATCCTTCACCGCTCTGCTGATCAGCACCTTCGGCCTTTCGCAGCAATAGGACTCAGTCCCTCGCCATCTCGCGGGTGACACGCGTCAGGTCCTGTTTAAGCAGATAGAATGAAGCGGCGAGGAACAACACGTCTTTCATCAGAAAGCCGAGCGGCAAGGTCATGATGGGAAATCCGCCGGCCTCCTTGGCCCAAGCATCGGGCAGGAAGGGAATGATGCTCGTGGTGCCGATAAAGGTCACGATCGACCCCAGCGCCCCCAGGGCGCCAAGCCTTCGGTTCCAATAGCCCAGGAAGATGAGAGACCCGAACAAGGTTTCCGTCGTCCCCAGGAAATAGCCTGCGCCCCTGACACCAAAGGCCGGGATCAACCAGAAGACGACGGGGCTGTGGCTGATCAAGGGGACAAGCATCTGGGCGGTGTATTGGGTCCACTTCTGGATACTGAAAGCGAAGAAGATAAAGACCATCGCAGCGCGAATTACATGATAGTCAAGATCGCTGCGGAATGGAGCCGTTCTCGAAATATGGAGAAGCAACTGGTTCACCGGCTTCATAACGTGATTCCTTCTCTTTCTTTTGTGCGCTATCGCTGGATCACCATGGCGTGATCGGCCCCCGTCGTGGTCCAAGTGCGATGTTATTTTGCTGCGCAGTCTTTATGCAACCAGCCGCCGATCTGATGCAAAAAAGGGCGGCCCTGGAAAAATCTGCTCGTGATGTACAATTGGTCGCGGGCGCAATGCACTGAAGCCGCCATACATCGGCACAGTTGCGATTGTTGGGCCACGACCTGATGCTAGCATTTCCACCTCGGCACTTGCACAGGAGCTGCAGCGATGGAAACGCCCCGCTCGACGCGCCGGCAATTGTTGACCGCCATCGGCATGGTTGGCGGCACCGCCGCGCTCTATCACGCAATGACCACCATGGGGCACGCTGCGGAAACCCAGTACAAGGGTCCGCCCGATCTCTCCGGCGCCCGGCCGGGAGCTTCCGTGCTGGTGTTGGGCGCCGGCCTGGCGGGCATGGTCGCCGCATATGAATTGAACAAGGCGGGCTACAAAGTCCGTATCCTCGAATATCAGAATCGGGCAGGCGGCCGGAACTGGTCGCTTTATGGCGGCGACACCTATACCGAACTGGGCGGCGCAACCCAGAAGGTTCAATTCGCATCGGGCCATTATCTCAATCCCGGGCCCTGGCGCATTCCCTATCACCACCGCACGCTGCTGCACTATTGCAAGGCGTTCGGGGTTCAGCTGGAGCCTTTCATCCAGTTCAACCACAATGCCTTTGTGCACTCAGCCGATGCCTTTGGCGGACGGCCGGTGCGCTATCGCGAGGCGGCGGCGGATTTCGAGGGCAATGTCGCCGAGCTGCTGGCCAAGGCGGTCAACCAGAAGGCGCTGGACAGCGAGCTGACCCAGGAAGACCGGGAGAAGCTGCTGGAGGCCTTGCGCGGCTGGGGCATGCTGGACAGGGACATGCGCTATACCACCGGCCTGATGTCGTCCGAGCATCGCGGCTATGAACGGCCGCCCGGCGGCGGGGTCAATGGCGCGCCCATTCCCTCCCAGGTCTTTTCTTTCCATGACGTGCTCTTTTCGCAGGTCTGGAAGAACATGGCCTTCTTCATGAACCATGAGATGCAGACCACCATGTTCCAGCCGGTGGGCGGCATGGGCATGATCGGCAAGGCCTTTGCGCGCCAGGTCCCGCAGCTGATCACCTTCAATGCCAAGGTGACGCGCATCAACCAGGACAAGACCGGCGTTACCGTGACTTACGCCGATACCGGAACCGGCGCGGTCACGGAAGCAAAAGCGGATTTCTGCGTGTGCGCCATTCCGCTGGGGGTATTGAACCAGATCCCCAACAACATGGCGCCGCAAAAGCGGGCGGCCATCGCGGCCGTTCCTTACAGCAATTCCGTCAAGATCGGCCTGCAGATGGCGCGCCGCTTCTGGGAGACCGACGATTACATCTATGGCGGGCACAGCTTCACCAGCCAGGACATCGCACTGGTGTCTTATCCCAACTATCATTTGTTCGAAGATGGGCCCGGGGTGCTGGTGGGGGCCTTCGCCACCGGCGCCGGCGCTTACCGGCTGGCGGGCATGACACCCGAGCAGCGCATCGAAGCCGCATTGGCGCAAGGCTCGGTGTTTCACCCGCAGACCTATCGCAAGGAATTCCAGAACGGCGCTTCCGTGGCCTGGAACCGCGTGCCCTGGACACTGGGCTGCTGTGCCCGCTGGAACGAGCAAACGCGCAAGGAGCACTACCAGACCCTTGTCGCGGTGGACGACCGGATCGTATTGGCGGGCGAACATGCCTCTTATGTTGGCTGCTGGATGGAAGGCGCCCTGCTGTCGTCGCTGGACGCCATCACCCGCCTGCACAAGCGGGCGCTGGAGGCTTGATCCCATGGCGAAGACATATGCGATATTGGTGGTAGCTGTCTTGCTTTCCGGCGCGCCGGTCTGGGCGCAGGGACCCAGCGGCGGCGATACGCCGGGCAGCGCCAGCAGCAGAACTCCACCGCCGGTCACGGGCGAGCAGGTCTATCAACAGGTCTGTCAGGCTTGCCATATGGCCGATGCCAAGGGTGGCACCGGTGCGGCCACGATTCCGGCGTTGGCCAAAAATCCCAGGCTTGCCGAACCTGGCTATCCCATCGGCATGATCGCACAGGGCCGCGGCGCCATGCCCCCGCTGACGGATCTGCTGAACCCGGCGCAGATCGCGGCGGTGGTGACCTATATCCGCACGCATTTCGGGAACAGCTACAAAAAGCCTGTGACCGAGGCGGACGTAAGGCTGATGATCGCCCCCTGAGGGCGGGCTCGCCGCAGAGCGTTCGCGCCAGCCCCGACCGTGTTTCGTTGAACCGATTTCTGTGGTGCGAGTCTCACGCGCCCCAAGCCGGACTCTCAAATCGCAGATGCGAGTCCCGCAAATCGCTGACGCGAGTCAGTTTTGGTCTCAAAATGTCTGTGACCGCCGTCGTGATGGCCGACAACTTCTCCGGCGGTATCATCAGTACACAGAGCAGATCGCTTTTTTTGCATTTTCAGTCTGTGCAGTTGGCACAAGAGTTAGGCAAAAGGGAGCGTCAAATTCTTTGCTGCGGTGCAATATGACTAGATATCAATCCTTCCACTGCACAAAAGATGTAATTCTGCCCAAGCAAAAAGCATGTGGTCGCCGAGTTCCGAAATAAAGAAATAAAATTTTGAAATTGTTCATATATAAGAAACTAAAAATCTCAAACAAATGAATTTTTGACCTAATGTAACCAATCCGCCTTATTTTGATGCATTATTGCCACTTTACCCTTCTGTCATAAAACCCCGGGAAGAATCCGATTTACGCCCTTCGGAAGATGGCCATACGGTTGGCATGTCATGTCGCAATGCACAAAAAGAAGCGCAGGGGAAGCAAGTCAGGAAGGAACCAAACCAACCTCGCTCAAAAGCGAAACATCCGGGGGTTCCTTATGTCGTACCGTTCAAAGTTCAAAGCGTCCCTGTTTCTGGGGAGCTCCATCATGGCTTTCGCGGCCTTGGCCGCGACCGCACAGGCGCAAAGCGTAGCCGCCGCCGACGCACCCGAGCAGGTGATCGTGACGGGTTCCCGCGTGCAGGGCATGACCGCGGCTGACAGCGCCGAGCCGGTGACCGTGGTCGACACCAACGCGCTTTCTCAAGGCGTCGGCTCGACCGACCTGCGCCAGTCGCTGGGCGAGATCGTCCCCTCCTTCACCGCGCAACAATTCGGCGGCGACACCGCCGCCTTCACGCTTGCCGCCGCCCTGCGCGGCCTCTCCCCCAACGACACGCTGGTGCTGGTGGACGGCCACCGCCGCCACTATTCCGGCAACCTGCATGTCGATTCCGGCGGCTTCGCCGGCGGCAGCGACTCGCCGGACATAGGGCTGATTCCGCAATCGGCGGTCGATCACGTCGAAGTGCTGCTCGATGGCGCCGCCGCCCAATACGGCACCGACGCCATCGCCGGCGTGGTGAACATCATCACCAAAAAGGAATCCAGCGGCGGCCTGATTGAGGGCACCGCCGGCCAATATTACAACAGCCAGGGCGCCCAGTCCGACGTGACGGCTAATATCGGCCTGCCGCTGACCAGCAAGGGCTATATCAACCTCTCGCTCGACCAGAAGACCCAGGCCTTCACCCAGAATGGCGGCGCCGATGCGCGCCTGATCAATGCGCAGGGTCAGGCGGCCCCGGTGGGCACCGTCGGGACCGTGCCGAACGCGGCCGGCATCATCGCCTGCTCCGGCGGCAACTGCATTCCCACCAGCGGTCCCTATGCGGTCACTGGCCTGCCCAGCTATCCGAACAGCAACAAGATCGACGGCAACGGCGAGTATCAGTTGCAAACGGGCATTTTCAATGCCGGCTACAACCTGGACGACGATACCGAGTTCTATGCCCAGGGCACGATCGCCGCGCGTACCGCCAGGTCCTATGAAAACCTGCGCCTGAACACCCAGGTGATTGCGTCGCCCGGCTCCAACCAGCCATGCAGCGCGGCCAACCTGCAGGGCTTCAACACCGCCATGACCGCGGCGGGTGCTGCGGCCTGCGCCATCGGCGTTTCCAACGGCTCCGGCCTTGGCGTCGCAGTGCTGAACGGCTCGGCGGCGGGAACGCCCGGCGTCAACAGCAAGGGCATCATCATCTCTTCCGGTCAGGCGGGTACGCTGTTCACGCCGGGCGAACTGGTCGCCTATCCCCAGGGCATGGAGCCGCAGGAAGGCATCCGCGAAGTCGACTACCAGTACAATGCGGGCGTGAAGTTCAAGCTGCTGGGTTTCGGCTTCGACGCCAACATCGGCTATGGCAAGGACATCGACAAAATCTATACCTATCAGTCCGCCAACCTCTCGCTTTACCAAGACACGCACTCCACACCGTTCAACTTCTATGACGGCCAGTTCCAGGCCAGCCAGTTCACCGGCACGATCGATGCCAGCCGCACCTTCGATGTCGGCCTGGCGTCTCCGCTGACCTTCGCCTGGGGCGTAGAAGCACGCGAAGATACCTACAGCATCGGCTCGGGCGATCCGTCTTCCTATTACAAGGCAGGTCCGCAGTCCTTCCCGGGCTTCGCCCCGGCCAGCGCCGGCGACCACAGCCGCAAGAACTATGCGGCCTATGTGGACTTCGCTGTTGCCCCGATCGAAAACCTGCAGGTTGACGTTGCCGGCCGCTTCGAGCACTTCACCGACTTCGGCGACACCGAGATCGGCAAGGTCACGGCGCGTTACGACTTCACGCCGGAATTCGCGATCCGCGGCACGGTCTCGACCGGCTTCCGCGCCCCGACCCTGGCCGAGGAATTCTATACCGCGGTCAACGTCTCGCCGGTCGCGGCCACCGTGCAGCTGCCGGCCGACTCGGCGTCGTCCAAGCTTCTGGGCCTGCAGAACCTCAAGCCGGAAGTCTCCACCCAGTACAGCCTCGGCATTGTCACCCATCCGCTCGACAATCTCTCCGCCACGGTGGACGTTTACAGCATCACGCTTGGCGACCGCATCGTGACCTCGAGCACGGTGACGAGCGCGGGCGGTTCGATCAACACGCCCCTGGTCACCCAGGCGATCCTGAGCGATGGCGTCTCGCTTGACCCGACCGCCACCCAGCAGGGCGTCACCTCGTTCCTCAACGGCATCAACACCAAGACGCAGGGCGTCGATGTCACCGTCACCTATCTGTCGGATTTCGACGACTATGGCTTGGTGCGCTGGACCCTGGGCGGCAACTACAACAACACGTCGGTGTCGTCGGTGGCGCCGTCCCCGGCGGTGCTGCTGGCCTCCAATCCCAATGCCAGCTTCTTCAACCAGGAGTCGCTGTACAACTTCGTGCATTCCGCGCCGCAGGAGAAGATCGGCCTGACCGCGGACTGGTCGCTGGATGAATTCGGCGCCACGGTGCGTGAGACCTACTGGGGACCGCAGCACAGCTACACCAGCCCCAATGCCGGCGGCGAACTCGTTCCCTTCAACCAGGCCGGCGTCGGTCTGACGGATGCGGAAGTGCGCTACAGCTTCACCGACGACATTCAGCTGGCTGTCGGCGGCAACAATATCTTCGCCGTCCGCCCGGATGCCGTCCCCTTTGCGCCCGCCAACTGCGCCACAGTGCCCGGCGTCATCCTGACCAGGGGCGCGAGCTGCGTGGCCGGACCCAACAATTCCTCGGGCGAAAGCCAGACCGCCGCCAATGGTCAGGTGATCAACGCACCGTTCGGAACGGCCTGGGATCCGAATGGCGGTTTCTACTATGCGAGGATCGTCTACAAGTTCTAGGATCGTGGCCGCATAGACGAGGGGGCATGGGCGCCGTTGTCAGAGACGACGGCGCCCATGGCGCTTTCAGCCCCAATAGAAATGGCAGGAGGGTCGAGCGTGGATCGCCGCAGCCTCTTAAAGACGTCTTTGGCCCTGGGCGGTCTGACCGGCCTTGGCGCCTGCGCCACCACGCCGATGCCCCGCACGGTTGCGCCCGGCACAGCGGGCCTTCCGGTCGAAGACATTCCGCCCAGGCTCGCGCCCATCCGCGCCCATCCGGACCGGATTTTCGATGTCCGCACCTGCATCCGGCCGTTTAGGGTCAAGGGGCCCAATCTCGACACCGAACAGATCGGCGATACCCTGGTCGTGCACAATTACGGCCATGGCGGCAGCGGCTGGTCGCTGTCCTGGGGTTCGGCCAATGTCGCGGTCCAGAAGGCGATGTCGGTTGCGCCCAAGAAGATCGCGGTGATCGGCTGCGGCATTATCGGGCTCACCGCCGCGATCGTCGCCCAGCGCGCCGGCGCCCAGGTCACCATCTATGCCCGCGAGTTTTACAACCGCACCCGCTCGGTGCGCGCCAATGGCAGCTGGACGCCCGACTCGCGCGTCTGTCTGGCCGAACAGGCCGGACCGAAGTTCGGTGCCCTGTGGGAGCAGATGGCGCGTTATTCCTACAAGACCTACCGCTATTACATGGGCCTGCCCGGACGGCCGATTGACTTCTCCGACCAGTACAGACTGTCGGATACCCCGATCGAGCGGGAAGAGGACATGCTGGACCCGGCGGAGGGCACCTATGGCTCAACCGGCAAGATCCAGCAGAACGCCGAATTCGGCCGCTACAGCGACCTGATCCGCGATCTCACGCCCCGCCCGGAAGTGCTTCCCGAGGGCTCCACGCCATTCCCGGTCAAATATGCCCAGCGTTCGGAGACCATGTTCTTCAATTTCGGCTCCTATGGCCATCTGCTGATAAGCGAGTTTTTCGGCGCCGGCGGAAAGATGGAGATCCGGGAGTTCCACCATCCGTCCGAGCTTGCCACGCTCGAGGAAAAGGTGGTGATCAACAGCCCGGGTTATGCGGCGCGCGATCTGTGGAAGGACAAATACATGATCCCGGTGCGTGGCCAGACCGGCTGGCTGATCCCCCAACCCGAAGTGAAGTATGGTCTCTATTATGGCGGCGTCGCCCTCTTGTCCAAGAGCGACGGCATCATGGTGATGTCGCTGGGCCGTGGTCCGGTCAAGGGAGACCTGGCTGGGGTCGGCGATGCCAACGAGACCGAGAACCGGGCGGAGATCGAGGATGCCGTGCGGGTCATCGAGGGCCTTTACGCCCGCATGCCGGCCAGCGCCGCCTGACGGCATATTCTGAGAAGGCGAGGAACAGATGCGGAGCCGGTTGATTGCTGCAGCCCTTGTTATTGTTGCGGCCACGGGCGAAGCCACGCCGGCGCTGAGCCAGTCTTCCTCCGTCTGGGACGGCGCCTATACCGCGGCGCAGGCCGATCGCGGCGCCATCAAATATCGCCAGGAATGCGTGATGTGTCATGGGCCTGTGCTGGAAGGCAATGGCGAAGCCCCGCCACTCACGGGGCGCTTTATTCCGGACTGGGCCGGCACCAGACTTTCGGACCTGTTTGAGAAAATTCAGACGACGATGCCGCTGTTCGCGCCCGGCACGCTGAGTCCAGCCGATACCGCCGACCTCCTGGCCTTCATCCTTCAGGCGAACAGTTTTCCCGCCGGTCCCAAGGAACTGCAAGCCGGCGATGCCCTCAAGCTGGTCAGCTTCGATGTCAGCAAGCCGGCCGTGAAGGAGACCAAGCCCCCAAAGCGGCACTGAATGGCGGCTGGACGACACGGCTTGCCGCGGTCAGGCTTGGCCGGCATGACACTGGAACAAGCCTTCGCGCTGCATCAGCAGGGCCGGACGGGCGAGGCCGAACTGGCCTATCTGGAGCTTTTGCGCCGCAATCCCCGGGATGGGCGCGTGCTTCATCTTCTGGGCCTGTTGACGGCCCAAGCCGGCCAACCTGCGCGGGGCATGGATTTGATCCGGCGCGCCCTCGACATTGATCCGCGCCGGTTTCTCGCCCATCGCGATCTGGGCAACCTGCTGCTGCAGTGCGGACATTTCGCCGAGGCGCTGGAGCGTTTGGACCACGCGCTCGCACTGAAGCCTGGGCAGGCTGAAATCCTCGACAACCGGGGGACTGCCTTGCGGATGCTGGGCCGGTTGGCGGAAGCGCTGGAAAGCCATGACCGGGCCCTTGCGCTCACCCCCGGATCGGTCCTGGCGCACGTCAATCGCGGCAGCGCGCTTGCCGGACTGACCCGGTTTTCCGAGGCGCTGGAAAGTTTCGACCGCGCGATCGCGCTGAATGGCGCGTCCGCGCTGGCCCATAGCAATCGCGGCAGCGCCCTGCACAGGCTGGAAAGATTCGCCGAAGCGCTTGCGAGCCATGACCGGGCAGTCAAGCTCGCGCCGGAGATCGCCCATATCCATGTCGGCCGTGGGCAGACGCTTGCCGAGTTGGGCCGCTACGACCAGGCCCTGGAAAGCTTCAACCAGGCCCTGCACCTGGACCCGCAATCGGCGGAAGCGCAATTCGGCCGCGCCACGACCCTGCTGGTCACCGGCCGTTTCCAGGAAGGCTGGCAGGCCTATGAGGGGCGCCGGCGGCGCGTCAGCGCCGATGCTTTTCACCCGCAAGGACAGCCGCAATGGTCGGGCCGCGAGGATATCGCCGGCAAGACCCTGTTCGTAGAAGGCGAGCAGGGGTTGGGCGACATGATCCAGTTCTGCCGCTATGCGAGGCTGTGCGCGGACAAAGGGGCGCAGGTGATCCTGACCGCGCGGGAAAGCCAGGTGTGGTTGCTGGAAAGCCTCGATCCCCGCATCGAGGTCAGGCCGCAAGGGGCCTGGCCAACCGCTTTCGATTATCACATTCCGTTGATGAGCCTGCCCCTGGCGTTCAATGTCCCGGAAGGCGGGTTCGCCGCCGCAACGCCGTATCTGCGCGTGGAGCCCGACAGGGTGGAACGCTGGCGGCGGCAGGCCGGCAGCGGGGGATTGAGGATCGGCATTTGCTGGCAAGGCGGCCCGGCCAACCCCGCGCGCTCTTTTTCCCTGGCCGCGCTGGCCGAAATTGCCCGGCGGCCCGGCGTCCGTCTCATCAGCTTGCAGAAGGGGGCGGGATGCGAACAGCTTGATGCCGGTTCAATCCCGGTCGAGACGCTGGGCAGCGATTATGATGCCGGACCGGATGCATTCCTGGACGCGGCCGCGATCATGCAATCCCTGGATCTGATCATCACCTGCGATACCGCGATCGCGCATCTCGCGGGCGCGCTGGCGCGGCCGGTCTGGGTGGCGCTGAAATTCGCAGCCGATTGGCGCTATCTGCTCAGCCGCGACGACTGCGTCTGGTATCCGACCATGCGTCTGTTCCGCCAGGACCGGCCCGGCGACTGGCAAGGTGTCTTCGCGAAGATGGCGGCGGCGCTTGACCACGCGCCCTGAAAAACGCCTGGAGCGGACGGCGATGGCCTGCCCGCTCCAGTCATCAAAGACGGCTACTTTTTCGCGGCGATGAATTCGATCTCCAGCAAAGCGCCCTTGCCGGCCAGGGCCGCAACCTTGAAGGCGGCGCGCGCCGGCTTGTTGGGCTGCTTGGGCGTGCCGAAATAGGTGAGCCACACCTTGTTCATGCCGGCAAAGTCCATGTCGCCGCCCTTGGAGGGATCGGGCGCCATGAAGACATGGGCCTGAACGATGTCGCCGAAGCTCAACCCGGACTTGGCCATGATGGCGGTGAGGTTGTCCAGCGTGGACTTGGTCTGATAGGCGGTATCGCCCCAGTCCGCCGGCTTGCCATTCATCGCCGGCGTCTTGGGCTTGGCCGTCGTGCCGCTGATGTAATAGGTGGTATAGCCCGGCGGCACGCCCGCGATGGCGACGAAGGGCGCATTGGGCCGCGCCTCTTGAACGCGCATGATGTCGGCGGCATTGGCGTTGGCCACGGCGCCGGCGAGGAACGCCGCCGCAAGTGATCCCAGCAGGGCTGTTTTTTCGAGAGCTTTCATGTTGGGTCCTTAGATGATGTGACGGGCGGATGCCGGCACGGTTGGATGAAATGGCATGCTAATCCGGTTTTGGCCGGGCATGCGCGCGCAAATTTTATGCAAGTTGCGGGCCTTGCTGTTTGCCGCGGGAAAACTCCGGGCTGTCCGGAAAGCCTTTAAAAATGCCGACAAGTTGAGCATGGGGTCATGCAGGCTGGCGCTTTTTTGGGCCGTGAGGAGCGGCGCGCGACAGCGCGTGAGCAGGTCCGGTGGACCTGCGAGAGCGACGAACGAGCGGCGCGCGACAGCGCGTGAGCAGGTCCGGACTTGCGAAAGCGACGAACGCCGCGAGCCCTGGCGCGCGGCAGCGCCGCAGACGTTTCGATGCTACAAGAAAGCATGTTCACGCACCGCCTGGCCATACAAGCCGACATGCCCATGCTGGAAAAGCTGATGCACGCCGCCATCCGCGGGCTTCTGCCGCAATTTCTTCCCTCGGAGAAAGTGGAAGCCTCATTCGCGGTCATGGGCCTGGACAGTCAGTTGATCGCCGATGGCACCTATTTTGTCGTGGAAGATGGGGGAAGACCGGCCGGCTGTGGCGGCTGGAGCCGCAGGGCAACCCTGTTCGGCCACAATCATACGGCGGGTCGCGACAGCCGCCTGCTTGATCCGGCGTCCGAGCCCGCGCGAATTCGCGCCATGTACACCCATCCCGGTTTTGCGCGTCGTGGCGTCGGCCGGTACATCCTGGTGCTGTGCGAAGCGGCGGCGCGCCGCGAGGGCTTCATGCGCGCCGAACTGGGCGCAACGGCGGGCGGCGAGCCGCTCTATCGCGCCTGCGGCTATGCTGAAATCGAACGGATGGACGTGCCCACGCCCCATGGGGTGACGGTGCCCATCACCCGCATGGGAAAGATGCTCTAACGCATCGTTTTCACTTCCGCCGCCGTCACCTTGTCTGTGTAGTGATTTCCGAAATGGGTCCGGATGTAATTCACCACATCGGCGATCTGGGTGTCATTGAAATAGGGTCCGAGCGGCGGCATGGCCTTCTGGCCATTGATGATTACGCCCAAGGGATAGCCGGCTTCCTCCAGCTTGGGATTGCTGGCCAGCGCCGGATACATGCCGGCGCCGATCGCGCCCTTGGCGTCGGGCATGTGACAGCCCTGGCACACGCCCTTGTAGATCGCTTCGCCGCCCTGCATCGGAAACATGCCGCCGCGTGCATTGGGACGGGGCGAGGGGGGAGGCGTGGGCGCGGCGGTATCGGCCAGGGCGGGCGCCGCCAAAAGGACAAGCGCGGCCGCGGCGGCAAGACGTTTGCGCATCATAGTCTTCTCCATGGTCAGGCCATCACGCGCTTGTGCAGGCGGGTGATGGCGTCAATCGCCGATGTCACCGCGCCTTCCTGCCAGGCCGGGATGCGCGAGGCGTGTTCACCGGCCAGGACGATGCGTCCATCCAGCGCGCAGAGATTGTCGTAATGCGCGGCGCGGCCGGCTTCCGTCCAGGCGCCGGCACAGCCCAGCGTGAAGGGCACCCGGTGCCAGGCCACCGCGACGCCGCACTCGAACTCCTGCTTGTATTGCGGATGGATCTTCGAGCCATATTCCAGCGCATCGTTAATACGCTCTTGCGGCGACTTGGCGGCGGCGATGAATGCGGGTTGTCCGAAGGTATAGGCGCCCAGGAGGACACCCTTGCCCTTCGAGAAATAGTCCCACATCGGATAGCCGATGATCGAATTGGGCTGATTGGTATAGGTGTGGCCGCCATAGATCTTGTCGTCCTGTTCCCAAAAGCGGCGCTTCATCTGCAGGCCCACCTTCAGCGCGGCCTGATAGGGCAGCTGATTGATGGCTGCCTTCATCGGCTCGCCCACATTCATGGGGATCTGGCTCAGGATAGAGGCGGGAATGGTGCAGACGCACCAGTCGGCGGTGGCCGTGCGTTTCTCCCCGCCGGTGCGGCTGTCGATGTAGGTGGCGGTGACGCCTTTGCCGTCCTGGTGAATGTCGATGACTTTGGCATTGTACTGGATCAGCGGCCCCAATTCCTTGCCGAAGGCCTTGCCGATCATGCCCATCCCGCCCTTGGGCTGGAAGATTGAGCTCTGCATCTCGTAATTGCAGCCGGCACCGATCGCCGTCCACAGCTGCGACTTGAGCAACGCATTCATGGCGACGGGCTCCGACGGCACCGGCACGGAATTCAGGCCGCCGCCAGGGTCCACGTCGAAACCTCGCCGGTTGGAGGATTCCAGACCCTTGGCATATTCGTAATTGGAATTGAGCGCGCCCCAGTTGCGAAGCGCGATCATCAGCATTTCGCGGTCTTCCTTGGTTACGGCCTTGTCCAGCGCACCCTGCTTGGTGCATTTCGCCAAAAGCTCCGCGACATGGCCGTGCATGTCGGCCTGGACCTGGCGATAGCGCATCGGCTTGCCGCCAAAGGCCTGGGTGGAGTGAACATAGGCGTTGTAATTGACCTGGGTGAAGGGCTCGAGCGCCACGCCAAGCCGATTCACATAGTGGAGTATGCCCTGGTGGTGATAGGGCAACCGCCAGGGACCGGGATTGATGTACTGGCCTGGATCGAATGCGACTTTCTGGGTGAAGCCGCCGAGTTCGGTATAGGTGTCGCCGCCGTAAAGCGTCCAGTTCCGCCCACCCGGGCGATCATTGTATTCCAGTAGCCGCACCTTGTAGCCGGCATCGCGCAACTCCATCGCAGAAACCATGCCGGCGATGCCCGCGCCAAGAACCAGGACGGAGGTGCCCGGCGGCGGCTGGGACAGCTTGATAGGGCCGGTGAAAGTCGATCCTTCCGCGTAACCCAGCTCGGTCATGGCGTGATACATGGCGGCGCTGCCCGCCATCACGCCAATCATGCTGAGAAGGGAGCGCCGGTTAGGCGCCATAGTCTGGTCAGTCATGGTTTCCCCCGTGACGTTGCGCTGCGGTTTGCAACGCCTTGTTGGCGTTTCCATCCTGGAAGCCTCGAATGCGCCTGTTTTCGGCGCCGGTTCGCGCATTGAGTCTCTAGCGCGCCGTGGAGGGATTAAAGCGGTGGACCCCGATGCGCGCAACGAGGAGGCGCGAAAATAGTTTTGCTCAAAAACGCATCAGCCTGCCGCACAAAAAGGCGACGATGAAAATGTCAGTATACGCACCCTTCCCGTGTGTCGCCGCTCATGCCACCGTCCATCGGCGATATCTTCGGGGAACCACATGTTGCGCCTGTCACGCATCCTTCTGTATTGCCTGCCGCTGCTGTTGCCGCTCAAGGCACTGGCCGACAGCGCAGCAGCCACGCAGTGGTGGGCCGATGTCAGCGCGCTTGCCAATGACGGCATGGAAGGCCGTCTGACAGGCTCGCCCGGGTATGACAGGGCCGCAACTTATGTGATTTCCCGACTCAAGGCCGAGGGATTGGAACCGGCCGGAATCAGGGGTTACCTGCAGCCGGTGGCATTCGAACAGCAGGTTGTGGACCAGGACAAAAGCCGTGCCGAACTGGTAACGGCAGGCGGCGATGCAGTCCCGATCAAGGTCGGCGATCAGATGCTGATCACGGCGGGCCAGGGGCCGCGGCCTCAAAATGTGGACGCGCCACTGGTCTTCATCGGCTATGGCCTGCATCTGCCAAAACAGGGCCATGACGATTTTGCCGGCGATCTGAAGGGCAAGATCGT
>DATAWO010000157.1:0-2407 GCA_036267165.1 Rhizomicrobium sp.
GCTTCGAGCACCAGATCGATGCCGTCCAGAACCACTTTCGGTCCGAACCGCTTCTTGACACCTCTGAGTTCGATCTTCGCCATCGCGCTCACTTGCTGAACAGGATGGAGGTGAGGAGATAGTTGGCGGCCAGGATCAGGATAGAAGAGGACACCACCGCATTGGTGGTCGCCGCGCCCACGCCCTGCGCGCCGCCCTTGGAATGAAAGCCGTGATAGCAGCCGAGCAGCGCAATGATGAAGCCGAACACCGCCGCCTTGATCAGGCCTGACGAGATGTCCTGACGGGTGGCGAAATCCACCGTATTCTTCAGATAGATCGAGCCGGTAAAGCCCAGGCTTTGGGTCGAGACGACATAGCCGCCGAACACGCCGATGGCGTCGGCCACGGCAACCAGGATCGGCATGGAAAGAACGGCGGCGACCAAGCGCGGCACAACCAGATATTTGACTGGATTGGTGGCCAGTGTGGTGAGCGCGTCGATCTGTTCCGTCACCCGCATGGTGCCGATCTCGGCGGCAATGGCGGCGGCGACCCGGCCCGCCACCATCAGGCCCGCGATCACCGGGCCAAGCTCGCGGGTGATGCCCAAGACCACGATCTGGGGCACGATCGCTTCGGCGCCATAGCGATTGCCGCCCAGATAAATCTGCAAGGCCAACGCACCGCCGGTGAAGAACGCGGTAAGCCCCACCACCGGCAGCGAGAAATAGCCGATGCGCACCACCTGGCCCAGGATCAGCCGCCCATAGACCGGCGGGCTCACGCAGGAGGCGAGCGCGCGCGCGGTAAAGATCGACAGCCGGCCGACTTCGGCCAGCAAGGTCAGTACGGCCCGGCCGATGGCGGCGAGGAAATTCATCTCAGATTCTGTCGCCCGGCTTTCGGCCGCGCCCCTTCTCTCTCAACATGCGTCAAGCGGCATCCACATAATGGCGCGGCAGCTTGAGCCCCGTCAGTATTTCATAAGCATTGGTGCCCGCCAATGACGCCATCTCTTCCAACGGAACATGGTCGCCCAGCAATTCCACCACGTCTCCAACTTTGACGTCTGGCAAATCCGTCACGTCCAGAGTGATCATGTCCATCGAGACACGCCCCGCATAAGTCGCGCGGCCGCCGCCGGCATAGGCAATCCCCTTATTGGATAAGGCGCGGGCGATGCCACCGGCATAACCCAGCGCCACAGTGGCAAGCATGGTGGGCCTTTTGGCGTGGAAGGCGGCTGCGTAGCCAACGCTTTCCCCCCTGTCAATTCGCCGCAATTGCAGCACCCGGGCCGAGATCACGGCGGCGGTGCGCAAGGACGGGCCACCTTCCTGGGGGGCGCCGCCGTAAAGTCCGACACCAGGCCGGATCAGGTCGAAATGATAGGCAGGACCGAGATAGGAGCCGCCCGATGCCGCCAGACTGGCGGGCGCGGGCGGCAGCATCGCCAGTGCGGCGCGGAAGCGCGTGAGTTGCACGCCATTCATTTTGTTCTTGGGCTCGTCGCCGCAAGCGAGATGGCTGATCAACAAAACCGGATTGATGGTCTTCAGCCGCGTGCGCCATTCCGCCGCCAGCACCGACAATTCTTCTTGCGGGAGGCCCAGCCGGTTCATGCCGGTGTCGATATGGATTGCGGCGTCGCGTGGACCGGTCGCTCCCGCGCTATAATCGCCAATCTGCGCCAAGGAATTCAAAACCGGCGTCAGGCGATGGGCGAGCAAGGCCGGCACCGCCTCCGCCGGCGCGCCATCCAGCACGAAAATACGCACGTCATTGAGCACACGGCGGAGCGCGATACCCTCTTCCAGCCGCGCGACAAAAAATGTGTCGCATCCCGCGGCCTTGAGCGCCGGCGCGATGAATTCCGCGCCCAAGCCGTAACCGTCGGCTTTGACCACGCCTGCGGCCGCGGCCGATCCCGCCAGCCGGCGGAAATCCTGATAATTCCCGGTGATGGCGCCCAGCCTTACCGTCAGCCAGGCGGCTTCAAAATCCCTCATGGCGCGGACAATGGCCCGACCCGATCCGCAGAGTCTAGTTCAGGGGGATCGAGAGTTGCGGCGTCACCGTCATACAGGGGACATTGGCCACCATGATCGGACAAGGCGGCGCGGTTTGCAGTTCGTGACGCAACGCTTCCCCGCCGGAGATTTTCGGCACGGTCGGAGCCGGCGCAAATGGCGACGGCATGGCCGCCTCCAGCACGATGGTGCCGTTCGGCAGCTTGCGCGCGATCCAGGGCTCGTGCCTGCAGCGGGTGCGCTCGGCCTGGGTAAGATTCTCGAAATTCTCCGCGCCGCAGGACAAGGCCTCGCCGATCGCTTTCAGGATGTCGGCGGGCGTCTGAGGCGGTGCGAGCGGCTGGATGTTGGGCGGAGGCACCACGATCACCGGCGCGGTGGTGACCTCGGGCGGC
>DATAWO010000158.1:0-4271 GCA_036267165.1 Rhizomicrobium sp.
TGGAGCGCCCCCTTTTTCTTTATCCCGTCCGCCGTTCTATTTATTGAACCCCCATCCGTCGCAGCTCAGGTTTGCGGTCCGCAAACACTTCGCTGCGACACCTTCCCCCTTCCTGGTGCTTCGCACCGAAGGGGGAAGGAAGCTGGCGGATGCTGCGGGTCGCACCGCGAAATGCGGTGCTTGAGACTTCTGGAACTGCGGGCACGTCCCCTTTATGGTCCGCGCAATGTCCGATTTGCTCCGCATGGCCGCCCTGCCGCCCGGGCCTTTTGCCCGCCTGGCGGCGTTGCTGGCCGACGTGAAGCCCGGCAAGGAGCCGATTTCGCTGGCCGTCGGCGATCCTCATGGCGCCGTGCCTGATTTCGTGAAACAGGCGATCGCCGAAAGCGTCGCCAGCTTCGGCAATTATCCCGCCATCACCGGCACCGAAGACTGGCGCCAGGCCGCGGGCGGCTGGCTCAATCGCCGCTTCCGGCTGAACGGTGCGATCGATGCCGAGAAAAACCTGCTGCCGCTGGACGGCACCCGCGAGGGCCTGTTCACGGCGCTGTTTCCGTTCATGCCCGAAACCAAGGCGGGGGCGCGCCCCATCGTGGCGATGCCCAATCCCTTCTATCAATGCTATGCCGCCGCGGCGCTCGGCAGCGGCGCGGAGCCGCTTTATGTCCCGTCGCTGAAAGAGAACGGCTTCCTGCCCGATTTCACGCAGCTGCCCGAAGCGGTGCTGGAACGGCTGGCCGCGGTCTATATCTGCTCGCCCTCCAATCCCGAAGGCGCGGTGGCCGATGACGCCTATTGGCAAAAGCTGTTCGCGCTGGCCCAGCGCCATGACTTCATCGTGCTGGCGGATGAATGCTATGCCGATATCCATTTCGGCGAAGAGCCCATCGGCGCGCTGACCGCGCGGCAGGCTGAGAGCGGCGGCTTCACCCACCTGCTCTCCTTCCATTCCCTGTCCAAACGCTCGGGCCTGCCGGGCTTGCGTTCCGGCATGGTGGCGGGCGATGCCGCCTTGATCGAAAAATTCCGCGCCTTCCGCAATGTCGCCGGCCCCACCGTGCCCACGCCCCTGCTCGCGGCCAGCGCCGCCTGCTGGCGCGACGAGGACCATGTCACCCGCAATCGCGCGGCCTATCAGGAGAAGATGGCGGCGGCCGAGGCCATCCTGGGCAACCGGATGACACGCCCCAAGGGCGGCTTTTTCCTTTGGCTGGACGTCGGCCATGGCGAGGAATTCGCGCGCAGGGCGTGGGCTCAGGAGGGCGTCCGGCTGCTTCCCGGCGCCTATATGGGCCGGGACGTTTTTGATGGTCGCGCCGGCGGGCACTCGCTAGACGCTCGCGTCGCCGGTCGCTCCGGACCTCAAGAAAAACCCCAGTCAAACCCTGGCTTTTCCTATGTCCGGGTGGCGCTTGTTAACGACTTATCAACCATTATGACCGCACTCGAAAGACTGCGGGAAATTCTGGGTTAGCGCATGGCTCAAGGCAGGATGATAGGCGGCGTCTATCACCCCCGGGCGCGCGGGGGCGCCATGAGCGACGCCCTGGCGGACGCCAAGGCCGCGATGAACCGGCTGCTGCGCATGCTGGTCCTGCGGGGCGCAGGCCTGGCGCTGGTCCTGGTGGCGCTGGCGGCCCTGCTGGCCCTGGTGAGCTATTCCGCCGACGACGCCAGCCTGAACAATGCCAATCTGCGCGAGATCACAAACTGGCTGGGTCCCTTGGGCGCGGTGGCGGCCGATCTTCTGCTGCAGATCTTTGGCTTGGCGGCGCTGGCCTTCCTGGCGCCGCTGTTTGTTTGGGGCGCGCGCGCCTTGCGCGGCAAATCGCTCAAATACGCCATGTGGCGGCTTCTGGCCTGGCCGCTGGGGACCGTGACGGTCTCAGCCGGCCTTGGCCTGTTCCCGCCCTCCACCCGCCTGCCGGCCGGCGATGGCGGCATGATCGGCATCGCCGCGAGTGGCCTTTCGGCCCATGCGGCGCAGGTGTGGCACGCCCCCGCGCTGAGCTGGGCGCTGCCGCTGGGCCTGTTGCTGGCCGGCCTGCCGCTGGCCTTCCTGGCCACGGGCCTACGCTTCATGCCCATCCTGCGCGGGATCGCGAGCATTCCGTCAGGCCTGGCCTGGCTGGGCGGCCTCATCAGGAAGCCCGATTTGGGCATGGCTTGGGGCCATCACGACGATGACGAAGACGCGCAGGAATATGAGGATGACGAGGAAGGCCCCTATCATCTGGACGAGGGCGACAATGAGCCCGGTTCGGTGGTGCCGGAGTCCGTCGCCGCCACCCGCCTTGCCGAACGCCAGAAGAGCCGGGTCAAGCGCGATATGCGCACGCCCGCACCCAAGCGCGCCGACAAGCAGCCGGCGCTGAACCTGGCCAATGGCGAATACCAGCTTCCGTCGCTGGATCTTCTCACCGAGGCCCCCCCGGTCAGGGACACCCACACCCTGTCCGACGAGGCGCTGGAAGAAAATGCCCGCATGCTGGAAGCGGTGCTGTCGGATTTCGGCGTCAAGGGCCGCATCAGCGCGGTGCGTCCCGGGCCGGTGGTGACGCTGTATGAATTCGAGCCGGCGGCGGGCGTGAAGTCGTCGCGGGTGATTTCGCTGTCCGATGACGTGGCGCGCTCCATGAGCGCGGTGGCGGCCCGCATCGCCACCATCTCGGGACGCAATGTCATCGGCATCGAATTGCCCAACCAGGTGCGCGAAACGGTTTATCTGCGCGAAATGATCGCCAGCAGCGATTATGAAAAAGCCCGCGCGCCGCTGACCCTGGCGCTGGGCAAGACCATCGGCGGCGAGCCGGTGATGGCCGATCTGGCCAAGATGCCCCATCTTCTGGTGGCCGGCACCACCGGCTCGGGCAAGTCGGTCGGCCTCAACACCATGATCCTGTCGCTGCTGTTCCGCATGTCGCCGCAGCAGTGCCGGCTGATCATGATCGATCCCAAGATGCTGGAACTGTCGGTCTATGACGGCATTCCCCATCTTCTGTCGCCCGTGGTCACCGATCCGCGCAAGGCGGTGGTGGCGCTGAAATGGGCGGTGCGGGAGATGGAAGACCGCTACCGCAAGATGTCCAAGATGGGCGTGCGGGGGGTGGAGGCCTTCAACGAGCGCGTCCGCAAGGCCAAGGACAAGGGCGAGGTTCTCAAGCGCACGGTGCAGACCGGCTTCGACCGCGAGACCGGCAAGCCGGTCTATGAGGACGAGAATCTCGAATTCGAGGCCATGCCCTATATCGTGGTGGTGGTGGACGAGGTTGCCGACCTGATGATGATCTCGGGCAAGGAGATCGAAGGCGCGGTCCAGCGCCTGGCCCAGATGGCGCGCGCCGCCGGCATCCATCTTATCGCCGCGACCCAGCGGCCGAGCGTCGACGTGATCACCGGCACCATCAAGGCCAATTTCCCCACCCGCATTTCCTTCCAGGTGACCAGCAAGATCGACAGCCGCACCATCCTGGGCGAACAGGGCGCCGAGCAGCTGCTGGGCCAGGGCGACATGCTCTATATGGCGGCCGGCGGGCGCATCAAGCGTATCCACGGTCCCTTTGTCTCCGACCATGAAGTGGAAGACGTGGTGCGCTTCCTCAAGTCGCAAGGCACGCCGGAATATCTGGATGCGGTGACCGAGGAGCCTGACGAGGAAAGCGACGATCCCTACGCGCTGATGGGCGGCGGCAATCGCGATTCCGGCGACGATCTTTATGACAAGGCGCTGGCCGTGGTGGCGCGGGACAAGAAGGCCTCGACCTCCTATATCCAGCGGCGCCTGCAGATCGGCTACAACCGCGCCGCCAGCCTGATCGAGCGGATGGAACAGGACGGGGTGGTCTCCGCCCCCAACCATAAGGGCGTGCGGGAAGTTCTGCTCCCCGATCACGAACGGTAGTAAACGCACGCCCTTCTTATTTTATTGCGCGCCTCCGGCGCGCGTGGCGTGCGGGAAGTCCTGCTGCCGGACCACGAACGCTAGCCGGTTTCCCGGTTTTCGCGTAAAACCCGTGCCCGAGCCACGGGAGAAAATCATGTCCTATATCGACAAGTCGCTGGGCGAGGGTGAGACCATCATCGCCCGGGCCCATTTCCACTGGCTCTATATAACCGCTGCCTGGCTCTGGCTGCTGATCCCGCTGGCGCTGGCCGGTTATGCCTATAGCCAGGCGCAGACCCAGCCCGATCCCTATACCGTGGGCGCCGGCATCCTGTTCGTCATCGGGCTTTTCATGTTCCTGCACCTGATGTTCCGCAAATGGTCGACG
>DATAWO010000159.1:0-4803 GCA_036267165.1 Rhizomicrobium sp.
TCAGCGATGAGCCCGCATTGGTGTGGCCCTTGATGGGAAGCGTCCTGAGCAGTTCATCGGTCGCGGCGTCCGGATGCGAGCGGCTGGACACCGCCACCAGGCCGTCGGAGGCGGGCGCGCGCGCGGAAATGGCGCGCGTCACCCCCGCCGATATTTCAAACGCGCCTTCGCCCACCTGGCCGGCGAACAGCCGCCCGATGGCCGGCGCCAGCACCACGCCCGCGATCGGCTCGCCGCTCACGATCTCGCCGATGTTCACCGTGAACTCGCCGCCGCGCTTGAGGAATTCCTTGGTGCCGTCCACCGGGTCCACCAGGAAGAAATGCGCGCCGGCTTTGGTCAGCTTTCCGGCCGCCGCCGCTTCTTCCGCCACCACCGGCACGCCGGGAAAGTGGCGCGCCAGTTCCGCCAGGATCAGCGCCTCGGCCTCCTCATCGGCATCGGTCACCGGCGAACGGTCGGCCTTCATCCGCGCGGCGCATCCGGCCTCATAGTGACGCATCACCACCGTTCCGGCGGCCTGGGTAATGTGGACCAGGGTCTGAAGATGCGGGGAGAGCGTTGCGCCCATGTTAAGAATTCCTTAAGACGCGCGGGCCAATTAACCTATTGCTAACCAGCGGGGCCGCATTGAGTTCTCCCATGACCGAGATCGAATTCGCCGCGCTGCTTGTCAGCCGGGTCTGCCACGACCTTGTCGGGCCTTTGGGCGCCGTGGTCAACGGCATGGAAGTGCTGGAAGATGAGCGCGACCCCGCCATGCGCGCCGACGCCATCAAGCTGGTGACCATGAGCGCCGACCAGGCGCTGGCGCGCATCCAGTTCATGCGGATTGCCTTTGGCGCCGCCGGTTCCGCGGGCGCGGAGCTGGACCTGAGCGAGATCGGCCGGCTGGTGGCGGGCCTCTTGGAAGGCGGCAAGGTCCAGCTGGTCTGGAATGTGCCCCGGTTTTATTGGGGCAAGGACTGGGCCAAATTGCTGATGAACGCCACGCTTCTGGCGGCCGACTGCCTGCCGCGCGGGGGCGTGGTGACAGTGGATGCCGGCGCCGATCCCCTCGCGCCGTCCTTTCATATCCGCGCCCAGGGCCTCAATGCCCGGGTCACCGAGGATGTGGACCGCTCCATCAAGGGCGAGGCGCTGAATGTGGACGCCCGCCATGTCCAGCCTTTCCTCACCCACAAGCTGTCGCGCACGGTCAATGCCACGCTCACGCTGGTGCCGGGTGAGAGTGCCGTCGAAATCATCGGCGAATGACGGCGCGGCCTTTGACCTAGCTTTTCTTGGCGAGCAGAGCGAGCTTAGGAAAGCTGGCCCCGCTTCGAGCCCGCATTGCGGGCGAGGGCGGTAGCCCGCCGTCGGTACGCTGCCGCTACCGACTGTCGCTCGTCGCTCATGGGCTTCTTGCCCGTCGATAGCGACAGCGTATGGACGCTCTTCGCTCCTGCCTGGACGGCCAAAATTCCTGCGCCGTTGTGACCCGGTAATTCAAAATTTACCTTGCCGGCCTAGATTTTCCGTCCTGGAAGCCGTTGCGTTTTCAAGGCTTCGCACGGGAAATTTTCACCCATGAAACATTGCCTTGTCGTGGATGACAGCCGCGTGATCCGCGCGATCGCGCGCCGCATCCTGGAAGAACTGTGCTATTCGGTGGAGGAAGCCGAGGACGGCATCGCCGCCCTGGACGCCTGCCGCGGGAAAATGCCCGACCTGATCTTCCTGGACTGGAATCTGCCCAGCATGAAGGGGCTGGATTTCGTCCGCAGCGTGCGCAGCCAGGAACATGGCGGGCATCCCGTGATCCTGTTGTGCACCACCGAAAGCGACCCGGGCGACATCGCATCCGCGATGGCGGCGGGCGCCAATGAATATGTGATGAAGCCGTTCGACGGCGGCCAGGTGCGCGCCAAGCTCGCCGATATCGGCGTCACCATCTAAGGGGCCGTCCATGGCGCCCGAGGATTTCCTGTTCCTGGCCCGCCTCCTGCGCCGCCGCTCCGGCCTGTTGCTGACCTTGGATAAACGCGCCCTGGCGGGACGGCGCCTGGCGCCGGTGATGCGCCGCTTCGATTTCAAGGACGTCGCTTCGCTGATCGCCGAGCTGCGCGCCGGCCGCGAGGCGCTGGCCGAAGCGGTCACCGAGGCGATGACGATCCATGAAAGCAGCTTCTTCCGCGATCGCGCTCTGTTCGATGCGCTGCGCGACACCGTGTTGCCGCGCCTGCTTGCGGCGCGCGCCGATGAAAAACGGCTCCGCATCTGGTTCGCGGCGGTGGCGGCAGGCCAGGAGGCTTATTCCATCGCCATCCTGCTGACGGAGTTGGGGCTGGCGCGCGCGGGCTGGAGCATCGAGCTGATCGCGACCGACCTTTCCAGCGAAGCCATCACGCGGGCGCAAGCCGGCTGCTATTCGGCTTACGAGATCGAGCGCGGGCTGGACGCCCATGCCATGCGCTATTTCCGCCGCGACCGCGACGCGTGGCTGGTGGATGCGAGCCTGCGCCGCATGGTGAGTTTCCGCCGCTTCAACCTGCTCGACAGTTTCGGCTGGCTGGATGATCTGGATATCGTGTTCTGCCGCAATGTCCTGATGTATTTCGACCGGGCCACGCGGCTGGACGTGCTCGCGCGCACCGCCGAGACCATGGCGCCGGACGGAGTGCTGGTGCTGGGCGACAATGAAACGCCGGAAAGCAGACTGTTCAGCGAATGCGCCGAGGGGCACGGAATCTACGCCAGGGGCCGCTCGCTGCTGGCCTGCGCCGTCTAGCGTGGATCTCTCGCGCTATGAAAGAGAGCGGCCGCTCAGCCGTTCCAGCACCCGGATGGGCGCCCGCTCCGGTTCGGCCAGTTCCTCCACATCCAGATGGAATGTCTGCTCCAGGGCGAATTCCCCGCCCAGCGCGGCATGCAGCACCATGTCGGTGAACACCAGCCAGCAGGAGCCCGGCGGGAAGCTGATCGCGTGGTGCGGACTGTTCTGCTGGAAGCCTGAATCCAGCTTGGCTGTGTCATGCAACGACAGCATCAGTTCATCATAGCGGCTGCGCCGCCCATGGGTGACGCCCATTTTGTCGTAAAGCCAGGATTTTCCCGGCCAATGCGGGCGCACGCGCGGCAGGAAGCTGCGGGCGAAATCCTCGAACGGTTCACCCACCTGCCAGTGGCGCGGCGAGGCGGGCGCGACATTGGCGAAAAAGCGCAGGATTCGCCGGCCCCGCATCGGACGGGAGGGGAAGGCGTCGATGTGCAGCAGCCGGTCGTCGCTGACTTTCGAATAATGCCGGCCCTTGACCTCGACGGGGCGGAAGGAGGTGCGAGCGCGCTCGACATGGGTGTAGGGCAAAAGCCCATGCACCAGCTGGGCCGCCTGGCGGCCGAAGCGTTCGATCATCGCCGCGAGTTGGTCGGCCTTCTCGCCGCTGAGCGAGGAGGCCTGCATCTTTCCGCTGGCGGGATCCAGCGAGATGTTCTTGGCCTTGCCGTCCGACACGCCGGCATCCAGGAACTGCTTTTCGGACCCGGAAAGCACAAAGGCGAGATTGGGGAAGAACAGGATCTGACCGCTTTCCAGCGCCGAAAGCGCGCGCGATTTCGTGTCCGCGTCGAACGGACCCGTCCAGCCGGTCAGCGGCAGGGGCTCAAGCATAGCTTTGCGTCATCGCGCCATAGACCAGGGTGCGCAAGCGCCGGCGGAGCTGGACCCGGCGCGCCGTGTCGGTGATCACCTGGGTCATGAATATCACGATCAGGTCTTCGGCGGGATCGATGAAGAAGGTCGTGGACGCCATCCCGCCCCAGGTGAATTCTCCCGCCGTGCCGGGAATTCCCACCCGCGCCGGATCAAGCGTCACCGCCACCCCCAGGCCAAAGCCGATGCCGCGATAGCCGCTTTCGTTGAAGGCGTCGGCGGCGGGCGACAGTTCGGCGATCTCTTTGCCGCCGGGCAGGTGATTGGCGGTCATCAGCGTCACGGTCTTGGGCGACAGAAGCTGGACGCCATCCAGGCTGCCTTTGCCGAGCAGCATGCGGCAGAAGCGCAGGTAATCGGCGGCCGTGCCCACCAGGCCGCCGCCGCCGGATTGCAGCCTGGGCGGGGCCAGGAAATTGGAGCTGCGGGAATCATCGAACAGCGTCAGCCTGTCATCCTTGAACATGTAACAGGCGGCGAAACGGTCGCGCTTGTCTTCCGGCACCAGGAAATCGGTGTCGGTCATGCCCAGGGGTCCGAGAATCCGCTGGCGCACGAAATCGGCGTATGCCTGGCCCGAGACCAGCTCGACCAGATAGCCGGCGATGTCGGTCGCCACCGAATAGATCCAGGCGTCACCCGGCGAACATTCCAGCGGCAGCTTTTGCAGCTGCGCGATCATGGCGGCCAGACCGCCTTCGGTGTCCGTCTCCGCGATCTTCTGCACGCGATAGGCGGCATCGATCGGGGTGCGGTTGTGAAAGCCATAAGTGAAGCCGGCGGTATGGCGCAACAGATCCTGCACCGTCATGGCGCGAGCGGGCGGGCTGCCATCGGCCAGCTTGAGATCGGCAAAAGCCGGAATGAACCCCGCCACCTTGTCGTCCAGGCCGATGCGGCCTTCCTCCATCAGCATCAGCAGGGCCACCGCGGTGACGGGCTTGGTCATGGAATAAAGCCGGAAGATCGCGTCTTCCCGCATCGCCTGGCCGCGGCTGATGTCCATCGCGCCCAAAAGGCTTTTGTGCGCGAGGCCGCCACCCCGCCAGACCAGGGTGAGCGCACCCGGAAGCCGGCCATCTTCGATATGTTTTTCCAGCAGGCGCGGAATG
>DATAWO010000160.1:0-11598 GCA_036267165.1 Rhizomicrobium sp.
CGGAGCGATTTGCGCGCGCGTCCCATATTGCCAAGCAGGCCCGGTGCGCTATCGTGCGGCCTCGCGCCGGGACGCCAAGGGAAACATCAGGGGGCGCCAGCACACTTCCATATCCAACCAAAAAAACCAGGGAGTTGTCACATGAGAAAAACACTAAGCCTGCTGGGTATCGCGCTGTTGGCGGGCACTTCGGCCATCGCCCAGGAGGGCAGCCAGGCCGACGCCCAGCGCGCCGCCCAGGCCGGCCGTGCCGCGCAACTGGAGATCGAAGCCCACACGCCTCAGCTGGCGGTGACCGAGGAAATCCTGCCCCTGCGTATTCCCGGTCATACGATTGGCGAGACCGAAGGCGTGGCCAAGAACAAGGCCGGCCATCTGTTCGTCTATTCGCGCACCGGTTTCGGCGGCTCGTCGCGCGGCGGCGGCGCGGCGCGTCTGTTCGAGTTCGACCAGAAGCTGAAATACGTCAAGGAATGGCTGCCGGATTCCTATGGCGCCTCCTTCGCCCATGCCGTGCGCGTGGATCCGCAGCAGAATGTCTGGGTGGTGGATGAAGGCTCCAACACCGTGCAGAAGGTCGATCCCACCGGGCTCGTGAAGATGGTCCTGGGCCGCAAGCCCGAATCCATCGACTGGTGGCTGGAATATGTCGAGCGCGGCGGCAAGGATACCAACCTCCATCCCAACGGCGTCATGGGCACCTTCAACCGCCCCACCGATGTCGCCTGGGGGCCGGATGGCAGCATCTATATCACCGACGGCTACGGCAATTCGCGGGTGGTCAAGATCAGCCCGGATGGCGTGTGGCAGAAGGCTTTCGGCACCTATGGTTCGGGCGACGGCCAGATGAAGACGCCGCACAGTGTCGCGGTGGGATACGGCCATGTCTTTGTCGCCGACCGCAACAATAGCCGCATCCAGGTTTTCGACATGGACCTCAATTTCCAAAAATACATTACCGGCATCGGCCAGCCCTGGGCGGTCCAGATCACGCCCAAATACATCTATAGCGGCGCCGGTGACGGCAAGATCTACCGCCTGGATCATGACGGCAAGTTGCTGGGCTGGGTGCAGACCAGCATGGGCCAGGGCCAGACCGGCTGCCTGATCCATTCGCTTTATGCCGAAAGCGATACCGTGCTCTACAAGGGCGCCTGTACCTTGTGGAATGTGGAGAAGATCACGTTCAAGGAGTGAGGAGCGGCGTGCGGAACGCGCGTGAGCAGGTCCAGTGGACCTGCGAGAGGTCCATAGCAGCAGCGTATGGACAACGCCCTGAGCGTAAGCGAAGAGCCAAAGGCCGCGAACAACAGACAAGAAAGCCCCGCCCTACAGGTGGGGCTTTTCCTTGAGCGCGGTCTGGGCCAAGCGCCGGCGAATTGTGGGTTCAAGCGCCAACAGCGCTGCCGCGCTGAGGCTTCCGCCGCCCGCAATCACTGCGAAGAGCATCCAGGTCGGCGCGTCGGCAAATGTGCCACCCAGCCAGCCGGCGCCGAGGCTGCCGAAGCCCATGGTGAAGACCCAAAGCCCCATTAGAACACCCATGACGCTCTGGGGCGCGCGGCGGCTGATTTCGGCCAGACCGATGGGAAAAACACAAAGCTCTGCCAGCGTGATGATCAGATAAAAGACGACAATCCAGATTGGCGCGACCAGCGCCTTGCCGGCCATCACATCGACAGCGGCCATCAGGACATAGGACAGGACCATCAATATCGTTCCGGTCAGGATTCTGCTGATGGCAGGCAAGCGCGTGGCCCCCTGGTCGTGCCGTGCCCAATATTTCGAGACCAGCGGCCCGCCCAGCACGATGATCAGGGGATTGAGTGACAGAAACCAGGTCGTGGGGATGTCAAAACCCAGCAGCATCTTGTCGACGCGGTCGCGCACATACAGGTTCATCACCCCGCCATAGGTCTGCTGGCCGACCATGTAGATGGCGGTGAAGAAGACCATGATCAGGATCAGACGCACGCCAGGATCGCGCCAGACCGACGGCGACAGTCCGGCAGTTTCCTTTGTTGCAACCGGCCTGACGAACTTTGGAAAACGGCCGCGGCTGAGCCATAGAAACAGGATCAGCCCCGCCAACATGCCAAGGCCGGCGACCAGAAATCCGTAAGCCCAGCCGGCGCGTTCGCCCAGCGTGCCCGCGCCATAGGGTGCCGCGCAGGCGCCCAGATTGATGCCCATGTAAAACAGCATGAAGCCGTTCTGCCGGCGGTTGTCGCCCGGCGCGAACAGCTGACCCAGCAGCGAGCTGACATTGGATTTGAACAGGCCGGCGCCGACGATCATGACGGCAAGCCCGCAATAAAAGAGAATGAATTGCGTGCCGGCCGCGTGCGCATATCCGGTTCCTGCCGCAGCGAGCAGAAAGTTGGCCGCCGAAAGCCCGACGCAGCCGATGACGACCGCCCTGTAGGGACCGATCAGGCGATCGGCGATCCAGCCGCCCAGGGAGGGCGCCATGAACATCATGCCGACGGCGACGCCGAACAGTTTGAGGGTAAAGCCTTTTTCCATGCCCAGCCCGCCGGTGGCGGGATCGGCCGCCATGAACAGGGCGGCAAGGCCGATAAAGCCGTAATAGGAGAAGCGCTCCCAGAACTCGGTGGCCGCGATCAGACGCACGCCAGGCGGCTGCTCGAAGAAGCTGGGTTTGATTGGCCGCTGCTGCATTTTCCCCCGCAGCCATAGAGGCATAGGCGTGCGCCGGAATCTACTGGCCAGCGGACTTGCCGCATGGCGAGGCCCTTATTTGTAGGTCTGCAGATAGGCGATGACATCGTCGGCATCCACAAGGTTGGCATAGCCCGAGAAAGGCATGTGGTTGCCTTTCACCTTGGCCTGCGGGTCCTGCAGATAGTCGCGCAGATTGGCCGCGTCCCAGTTGAAATCCGCGCGCTTCATCGCGCTGGAATAGCGGAAATCCTCCAGCGATCCCGCCTTGCGTCCGACCACGCCCTTGAGGCTCGGTCCCAGTGCATCGGGCGTCTCGCTGTGACAGGCGATGCAGCCTGCGAAAAGCGCCTTGCCATGGGCGACATCCGCAGCCCAAGCCGGCGGCGCCCAGAGAACCGCGCCCAGCGCCACGCCCCAGACCAGGCCGGGGCCCATTCCACGATCAGGCATGGACCAGCGGACCCGGATTCTTCAGATAGCTGTTTTTGATCTTGTCCGCCGACCATAGCGCCAGCGCTCCCAGCGTGCCGGTCGGGTTGTAGCCGTTCTGCTGGGGAAAGGTGCTCGCGCCCATCACGAACAGGTTGTGCGCGTCCCAGGCCTGCAGATAGCGGTTCACCACGCTGTTGCCGGGATCGGTTCCCATGATCGTGCCGCCGGCATTGTGGGTGGACTGATAGGGCACGATGGTGAAGTTCCTGGGCCGCGGCCGCATCTCGTAATGTGACGGCCCCATTGCCTTGATGATGCCCTCCAGCCTGGACAGCAGATAGCGCGACATCGCGTGATCGTTGTCGGTGCCGTTATAGGTCAGCCGCAACAGCGGCCGTCCCAGCGCGTCCCGATAGGTCGGATCGATGTCCATATAATTGTCGCGATGGGCATAGACCGAACCCTGGGTGTTGAAGTGGGCCGCGTGATAATACCATTTGACGGTTTCGCGCTTCCATTGGCCGCCCCAGGAAGGCGTACCCGCCGGCACCGCGCGTCCGTCGATCGGCGGGGCGCCACCGCTGGAGGCGACGAAATAGCCCCCGCCAAAAAATCCCAGGCCCGCATGATCGAAGCTGGCATTGTTGAAGTCATCGATCGCCACGCCGCCGCCCGGCGAGCCCATATAAGGATTGAGCTCCTTGTCGTAGAAAAACGCGGCCGCGGGCGCTTCGAACTGGTAGCAGTAGTTCCTGCCCACCTGGCCCTTGCCGGTGGCATGATCATAGGGCTCGCCGATCCCGGAATGCAGCAACATGTGGGTGTTGGTGAAGACGAAAGCCGACAGCACCACGATGCCCGCCGGCTGCTCATATTCCACGCCGGTCTTGAGGTCGGTGTAGAGCACGCCGGTGACGCGCTTCGCCGTCTTGTCGTAAACCAGCTTCGAAACGAACACCCGGGTGCGCAGTTCGAATTTCGGCTCCTGGCGCAGCGCCGGCATGATGGTGGTGACCGACGACGCCTTGGCGTTGGCCTCGCAGGCGGTGCGGGTGCAGAAGCCGCAGGCCTGGCAGGCGCCCATGGTGACCCCATAGATGTTTTTGTAAGGGGCACTCGCCGCCGAGAAGGGAATCGGGAAGGGATGATAGCCAAGGCTTCTGGCCGTGTCGGCAAACATCGCCCCGCCTTCCGAGGACGGCATCGGCCGGTTGGGATATTCGCTGTTGCGCGAGCCCTCGAAGACATTGCCGCCCTGGATCTTGCGGCCCTTGATGTTTCCCGCCTTGCCGGAAACGCCGCACACCTTGTCGAAGCGGTCGTAATGGGGCTCCAGCTCGTCGTAGCTGACCGGCCAGTCCTGGATGGTCATCGTGTCCGGAACCGCCTTGGCGCCATAGCGCTCCTGCAGATAGGAGCGCAGATGAAAGTCATCGGGCTGAAAGCGCCAGTGCGCCGCGCCCCAGTGATTGCCGGTGCCGCCGACGCCCTCGCCCGGCAGGAACGCGCTCCAGCGCCGGATGGGAAGCGCCATCTGTTCGGCCCGGTTGCGGAACGTGATGGTGTCGATCGAATTGTCGACCATCAGCTCCAGCCGCTGCTGGTATTTGAGTTCGTCGCGGATGCCGGGGAGAGCGAAATCCTGGGCCGGGCGGCGGTCGGGGCCGCGTTCGAGGCCGACCACGTTGAGGCCGGCAAGGGTCAGCTCGCGCGCCATGACGCCACCGGCCCATCCCATCCCGATCACGACCGCATCGATTTCCTTGAGCTTTGTCGCCATTGCCCGCTCCTTTCAGGAAAAGTCCGCGATCGATTGCGGCTCGGCGACATAACGCTTGTTGCGATACTGTTCGATCTTGTCGGCATAGGTCGCGGGCAGGCCGGGAAAACCCAGCATGCGCCAGGATGCCTTGCCGCGGTTGCCGCCATAGATCGGATCGGAGAAGAAGCCTTCCATGGTGATGGCGAGCAACCGCTGAAAGAAAGCGTGCGCGTCAAAATCCTCGAACGCGGCCTTGCCCTCTTCCATCGCTGTCAGCGCCGCTATGCGCTGGTCGGGGGTCAGCTGGTCGAACGCCTTGCCATAGGTCTTGCGCGACCAGGCATTGGCCGCCTGCACGCCCGCGGCGAAGAAGTCACGCGGGGTCAGCGGCAACTGGTAGCCCTGCTCCGGCACGCCCTGATGGAACGGCCCCGCGCGATACATCCGCGCGCCCGCCCCCCAAGCGCTGGCCAGCTGGCGGTCGATGAAGACAGGGATGCCACATTCCGTGCCCGAGGGCGAAAGCGCGTCGGCGGGGATCATGGTGTCGGCGACAGCGGAAAAGAACGCAGCCTCTTCCGCCGTCAGCATCAGCCAGGCCTCCGCGGGAGCGTCGCCAGGTTGGGCCGGAGCGGCGCCCGCGGGAAGCGGGGTCATTGCCGCAGCGGTGGCCGCTCCTGCCGCGCCCGCACCGGCAAGAAAGCCGCGCCGTGGAATGGTGTCGTTCGCCATCGCCGGTCCTCCCTATCTGGCCCTTCAGGGCTCTCTCTTCCCGGGACAGTAATACGAAAATGCGAAGCGCGGGACCCGCGAGGGATGTCGGCCCCTCCATCAGGCATCGGGCAGCCCAAGCCACTCCCATGTGTCGCGTTAAGATGCTGAAATCGCCCGGATTTCCCTATGCCAGCGCGGGCGATTCAGCTCTTGGGGGTCGTCAGGCGGGCGAACATTTGGCGGTCCTTGTTGTCCTGCATCAGCAATGTCAGCCCCGAAATCGTGCCAAGGCCGAGGCTGCCTGGCATGCCGGTTTCCGGATCGGGCTGGATCCTGGCATAGCTTTCGCCCGACACCTTTTCCCACTTTCCGGCCGGCTTCTTGATCTCGACACTGGCAACAGTGGCTTTCAGCACCAGCCGCACGATGGCGGGGTGCGGCGCGGACGGCTTGGTCAAGCTGGGAAAACCGTCGATCATCTGCCAGCCATTGGCCAGCGCCCAAGCGGTGATGTCATCCTTGGTCATGGGCGGATCCTTCGTGTTTGCCAGCAGGGCTGTATAGCAGGTTCTGGGCCCCCCATTTGCGCCTTCATCGGCGATCGCGCGAAGAACCGAGGCAGCGTCTCACTACATGCGAAAACGGCATATCCATCCCATATCGTCGGTAAAATACATGTGGTCACCGACGATCTGGCATCCATGCAGCACCGGAGCGTCATCCGGAAGCTGGATACGCTCCAGGATGCTTCCGGTGTCGGCGCCAAGCCGGTAGACGGCGTTGAGATTGGCTTCCGCGCACCAGAAGCTGGTTCGAGACGCGTTCGCCCAGCAAAGACCGAGAGAGCGGGCGCCCGGAGCAGGCCACACCGCCTGAACGACCCAATCGCGCTTGTCGATAACGAAGACCGATCGCGCCGGCAGGCACGAATAAATCAGGAGATTGCCCTTGGCTATTATGCCGGCCGGGCCGGTGGCACTCCAGAAATGGCTGGTATCGAGCGGCACCTTGCCAGGACCGAGATTTGAACCGGTATCGTTTCCCTCATTATGGGGAAGATTGTCGCCCATGGCGCGCGATTCATCCGGATAGGCCGGCTTCATTTTGCTGACACGGCGCGGCGCGTCACCGGCCTTTTCAAACATCCGGCAGGCGCCCGGCACAAAATATTTTGCGATCGTGCGTCCGTCGGATGCGTCAAACGACACCAGCATGACCCCATGCGTGTCCGAGGTCCACATGACGCCATCATCGTCCATCGTGATCCCGCTGGGCCCGATGGCATCGGCAGCAATCTCGCGAATGACGGAACCGTCCGCGGCACGAATGAGGCTCACCTGGCGGCCCGTGCCCCGATCCTGAACCCAGAGCTCACCGGGATTCGGCCCCTGGGCCAAACCGTTGGGCTGTCCATGCGGCGCCTTATAGACGACCTCTACCGGACCAGATCGTCGCGTCGAAACCTCGCCCGCGCGCTGGGCGATCGCGGCGGTTGCGCTGGCAAAAAAGCCGCCGGCAATTCCAAGAACATCCCGCCGTCCTATACCCATGCGGCACCCATAAATGATTTTGATCCGATCATTTCAGCCTCCCAATCCAGGGGTTTTTCTACTTTGGGGGCGACCATTGGGTGACCCGGGCCACGCTGGTATCGCCGGTATAGAGATTGCCGTGCTTGTCCCACGCCATATAGGTGGTTTCGATCGCCTGTCCGGGGCCACGCCCGGCGCCATTTCCCACCGCGCCCAACACCGTTCCGTTCCGGTCCAGCTTGAGCAACTGGCCGTCCTGACCGCTCGATACCCAGAGATCGCCATGAGGATCGAATGCGATGGCGCACATCAGGTTGCGCATCTGGATGGTGCGGCGGAATTTCCCGTCCTTGGTATAAACGACCAGGCGATATTGCTCGCGGTCTCCAATCCAGACGTCACCGTTGCGCGGATCCACCGCTATGCCGTGCGCCATGCTGAATTTTCCCTGGCCAACGCTGTTGCCAAACCACTGGTTTACGAATTTGCCGCCAGGGTCGAGGTGGATGACACGCGCGGCCCCGATATTGTTGGCGGGATCGGTGGAATCCGTGTCATTGGGGCTTTCGTTGGCATGGCCTTCTCCGATGTAAGTATCGCCGTTGCGAGAGAAAGCAATCATCATGGGCTGCCACAGCAGCCGTTGGCCTTTGGCTTCGCCCCAGTCCCCCCGATGCCCCCTGATCCCTATCGTCTTGAGGCGTTTACCGTCGGGGCTTAACTCCGTCACCGTGCTGCCGTCGCCGTCGGCCACCCAAACATTGTCGAACGGATCCACCGCCATGCCATGCGCCTTGTCCTGATGGCCGAGCACGCTTTCCGGCACCGTCAAGATCAGCTTGTGTTCGGGATTGTATTTGAAAAGCTGCGGCTGGCCGGCGATGTTGCGCTGGAAGACCCACAGATTGTCCTTGGAATCAATGCCCACAGCCGGAACACCGCTGTGGTAGGGCCCATTGTCGTCCGGCGAAATGGCGAAGGGATAGGAATAGGTGTAGCCCATGGTCTGGCGCCACTGGACCCGCGCCAAAGCTCCGCGATCAGCAGACCCGCCATTTGCGGGATCGCAGACCGGCGAATGCGAACAAGACGGCACACCCGCGCCATTCAGGGACGCGAAGTTCGCCCTGCTGTGGGCGCGACGTACGGCATCGGCAGGACGCGGCGCCGGCTCCTGCAGAAACCAGCCGGGAGAGTTGCCCGTTGGCGGACCGCCTTCTTCCTGGGCGCCAAGCGTTGCGGTGCCACCGGCCAAAAGAGCGCAAACAAGCGCAGCACGTGTCAGAATCACAGGCTTTCTCCCCTTGCAGGCTGGTGACCTATTTTCGTTTTGACCAATATGTAGCGCATGAACGGCGCTTCAGCCAATTTCCCGCGAACGCGGCCGCACGTCGACCGGGCATCCAGCCTCCAGATGACCGCGGAAGGGGCCGGCAAAACCCACAAGTTTGACAGGCAACAGGGATGCCAGGTCCGGGGATGGGCGCTAGTATCGAAGCAGGCGGAGGCCTCCACCGTGAAACAAACGGCTCACAAAATCATGATCCGCGCCGGCCTGTTCATGCTCGGCTGTATGACCATGCCGGCTTTCGCCCAGACCTATCCACCCGCCTATCCGCGACCCAACACGACCAGAATAATTGATAATGATCGCGTCAATATCTGGGACGTGTATTGGATGAAGAACCAGCCCACGCCTCTGCATACCCATGTGATCGACCAGTTCTCGATCACGTTGCATGGCGGCCTTCTGCGCGTCAGCCCGGCCGGCGGTCCGTGGAGCGAAGCCCACATGTCCAAAATCGGTACCGTGAATTTTGTTCCGGCGGGGACCACCCACATGGAAGAAGGCTTGAGCGACATTCCACAGCACAAGATCATGCTGGAAGTGAAGCCTTCGCCGCCCAATCCGGACATTCATGGAACATCCCCTGGCGAAGGCGCGGTCAAGCTATTCGAGAACGCCAGGCTGATCGCCTGGGATCTCACATGGAAGCAGGGTCAGGCGATTTCGCGGCCGCGGGAAGACCTCGATTCCGTGACGGTGTTTCTTGATGGCGGAACCATTCAGTCGACCGGCGGTGACGCATCGACGAACATCGTCAGAAAATCGGGGCAAGCCGTGTACGCCGCTCATGGCATGCCCGCCCATGTGGAAAAGGCCCTGGGCGGCACGCCCCATGCCATCATTGTCGAATTGAAATAGGCGTCTTCCGAGTATTTGTATCGATCGCAACCGCAGGCCGCCAATGGCGGAAAACGGCCCACGAGTTAGTCCGCTACAACGAGACGATAGCCCGCATCATAGGCGTCCAGGGTGAGCAGGTCGGCATACCGGCGCTCCCATTCCCCCGTATCGAGGTCTCGCTTCAGCCTCTGCAATCCCGGCTCGGCGTTGGCGATGGCCCAGAATGACGAACTGCCGGAGCGAATACGCGCGTCGAGATAGGCCGGCGGCCGGCGCCAATAGGCGTACAAAAAGCCATCACGGCAATCGTGCGGTATCAGGACCGGGGTGAGCCGCACAGGACCCAACCACCGCGCGTAGTCGGATATCGCCGGCATCTGTGTTTCGTCCAGCGAGATCAACTCGGGAAGGTAGTCGGTCAGCCAGGGCCGGTGCGACGGATCGAAGGTCAACAGGACGATCGGGCCACGCGTCACCCGGCGCATCTCTTTCAGGCCCACTTCCTTGTCGGGCCAGTGATGAACGGTCAGGATCGCCATGGAGGCATCGAACGCGTTATCGTCGAACGGAAGGCAATCGGCACTGGCTTGTATCACCCTGGCTGTCGATGAACTGCGCTTTCGGATCATTTCGAGCGATGGCTCCACGGCCGTAACCTGCCGGTCCGCGGGCTCATACGAGCCGGTGCCCGCACCCACGTTCAGAACCGTCTTGGCTTGCCCAAGAGCCTCGTGAATCACTGCTGCGATGCGCGGTTCGGGTCTGCGAAGCTCCGCGTAATTGATCCCGATGCTGTCGTATTTGGCTGCCATTGCCTCTGCTTCGCCCGAAAGCGCAATGTCCGCAAGTGGGTCGCCGACCGCTTTCCCGACAGGGGTCAGTGCTGGACCCTGTCAGAGACGGCGAATATGGCGATGACATCCCCGAACTGTGGCCTGCCGAGCCGTGTCATCAACCGCGGCCACGCATTGGCGGACAGCCCCCCGGCGGCGACGGCAACATACTGCACATTGTTCACACGATAGGTGATGGGGGGCGCGCCAACCGCCACTCCCAGGTTGAAGCTCCAGAGCTTTTTTCCGGTTCGGGCATGGAAGGCGCTGAGATGACCGTCCATCTCGCCGCAAAATACGAGGTCGCTGGCGGTGGCAAGCACGCCGCCAACCATTGGCAGAGGCGACCTGTATTGCCAGTCGATCTTGCCGGTATCGACATTGACCGCCGAAAGCGTTCCGAACAGGGCCTGGTCATCCTTTCCGTCCATGATGAAGTTCAGCTTCCCGCCCATCACCTGCCCGGCCACCGGCGTGCCGGGCTGGTAGGGCTTGACCTCCACCGTCGAATAGGACGCGGGCTCGTTCACGCCCATCACGTAGAAATCGCGCGCGCGCGGCGAGAAGGCGGCGGGCGACCATTGGCTGCCGCCATTGCTCGCGGGATAGACCACCGCACCACCCGCTTTTCCGGGATCCTGAAAGATGTTCCGGCTTTGCGGGACGAAGGGATCGGACTTGCGCAGGCGTTCGCCGGTCAGGCGATTGACGATGAAGACGTTCCCGACCTTGCCCGCCTCGGCCGCCGCCGGCACCAGCTTGCCGCCGGCATCGCGGGCATCCATGAAGATCACCGGCGCCGCCGAGTCATAGTCCCACAGGTCGTGCGGCACTTCCTGATTCCACCAGCGCAGCTGGCCGTCCCGCAGGCCGATGCCGACGATGGAATCGGTATAGGCATTGTCGCCAAGCCGGTCATGGCCATCCAGGTCGGGATTGGGATTGCCCACCGCAAAGCCGACCAGTCCATGTTCGGGGTCGATGGCGGGCGTGCTCCATACCGAACCACCGCCGCGAAGATGGGAATCCCCGCTCCAACTGTCGCCGCCGGGTTCGGATGGCGCGGCCGTGGTGCGAAACCGCCAGATCAGCTTGCCGGTATTGGCGTCATAGGCCTGAACAAAACCGCGGCCGGGATATTCGGCGCCCGAACTCCCCACGATCACCATGCCGTCATAGACCTGCGGCGCCATGGTGAAAGAGTAGAAGACAGCGTCGGCAGGCAGGGTGGATTCATAATCGGATTTCCAGACGACAGAACCGTTCCGGGCGTCGAGCGCCGTCAGGGTGCCGTCAAGCTGAGCCAGGAACACCTTGCCATAGGCAACCGCGACGCCACGCGATTGCGGTCCGCAACAGAGATCGCTGTAGCGCAAGGCGGGTGCATAGGACCAAAGAGGATCTCCGCTCACGGCATCAAACGCCAGAACATGATCCCCGGGCGTGGAGACG
>DATAWO010000161.1:0-5065 GCA_036267165.1 Rhizomicrobium sp.
GCCTGCTGGCGTCGCGCCACCAGGCTTTGCGTAAAGAGGCTGCCGATGCTTTCGCGGCCGTGGAGCCGGAGATATCCGGGCCGTTCCGTCAGGCTGAAGATGTTTTCAGGGCAGGGCGTGCGCAGCCACTGGAAATCGATGGCCAGATCAGGCGCGTCGAAATCATCGCGTTCCGGGGTGGGCGGGAAGGGATGGGGCGCAAGCCTGGGCGCCGGCGTTTCCCGTTGCGGCAGACCGGCTTGGCCTTCGGTATAGAGCCAGCCATCGCGCCACTGCATTTTCTGGATGGCGGTTTCGCGGCCGAGCGTGCAGCGGCCGCGGTTCCTCAGCGGCCGGCCGCAAAGATAGACCATGTAGGTGTCGCCATCTTGCGTCTGGACCAGGTCGGCATGACCGGCGCGCTGCAACGGCGCGTCGGGCCGGTTGCGGGCGCTGAGGAGGTAAGTGTCGGGATGCAGCTCATACGGTCCCAGCAGATTGCGCGACCGCGCCATGGTCACGGCATGGTTCCAGGCCGTGCCACCTTCCGCCGTCAGCAGGTAATAGAAGCCGTCGCGCTTGTAGAGATGCGGCGCTTCCGTCAGCCCCAACGGCGTGCCCTTGAAGATATTGACCCGATCACCGATCAGCTTCTTGTCTTTGGGCGAATATTCCTGGGCGACAATGCCGGCGAAGCGGTTGTTGCCGGGACGGTGATCCCACAGCATGTTGACGAACCATTTCCTGCCGTCATCGTCATGGAACAGGGAAGGGTCAAAGCCGCTGCTGTTGACATAAACGGGATCGGACCAATCGCCATCGATGGTCCTGGCGGTCACCAGGTAATTGTGGAAGTCGCGCAAACTGGCGCCGGCCGCCCCGCCCACCGAGGTACGGCCATAACGCTTCACATCGGTATAGATGAGATAAAATTGCTCGCCGTCATGGCTGAGGCAGGGCGCCCAGACGCCGCAGGAATCCGGATCGCCGCGCATGTCGAGCTGGCTTGCGCGCCTTAGCGGGCGCGCCAGCAGACGCCAGTGTTTCAGGTCGCAGGAATGATGGATCTGCACCCCCGGAAACCATTCGAAGGTCGAAGTGGCGATGTAATAGTCATCGCCCACCCGCAAAATCGAGGGATCGGGATTGAAGCCCCGGAGAATGGGATTGTGGATCATGATTCCGGCTTTCTTATCACGGTCCAGGCCACGATGGCGGCCATGATGTCGAGCACCGCCAGCCCTGCAAAGAAGGGCGCGTAACCGACGCTGGTCACCAGCCCGCCGATGATCAGCGAGGAAATCAGGATGCCGAAATTGGCGCAAGTGCCCGCCATGCCGGCCACGGTGCCGACTTCGTTGCCGCGGAACAGGTCGGTCGCCATGGTGATCATGGTGACCGACAGGGTCTGGTGTGCGAAACCCGCCAGGCTGATCAGCGCCACCGCGAGATAGGCGTTCTGCACCACCCCGGTGAAGGCAACGCCGATCATCATGATCGCGCCCAGCGTGAACGCCCCGCGCCGCGCGTCGATCAGGTCCAGCCCGCGCCGCTGCAGGAACATCACCACACTGGGGCCGAAGACGCAGCCCAGATCGGCCGCCAGGAACGGCATCCAGGCATAGAGCGCGATATGTTTGAGGTCGAAATGGCGCACGGTGGTGAGATAAAGCGGCACCCAGAAAGACAACATGCCCCAAGTGGGATCGGTGAGAAAGCGGGGCAATGCAATACCCCAGAAATTGCGTCTTTTGAGCAGATCAAGGATGCGAGGCTTTTTGTCCTCGGCTTTCAGGAATTTCTCCTGGCCGGAAACGATCAGCGCCCGCTCCTGCGCCGACAAGGCTGGATGCTTGGCCACGGGATGATAGAAAAGCAGCCACAGCCCCACCCATGCCAGGCTGACCAGCCCGACAATGACGAAGGAGGCCTGCCAGTTGTAATGCAGGATCGCCCACCCCACCAAAATCGGCGCCAGCATCGAGCCCAGCGATGGCCCGATATTATAAAGGCCGCCGGCCAGGCCGCGTTCGCTGGCGGGAAACCATTCCGCCACCACTTTCAGGCCGCCGGGCGAGAAGGCGCCTTCCGCAAAACCCAACAGACCGCGCAAGGACGCCAGCATCTGCCAGCTGCCTGCAAGCCCATGCGCCATGCAGATCACCGACCAGAGAAAGGCGAACAGGGCAAAACCTGTCTTCACGCCCAATATGTCGATGATGTATCCGACCGCGGGCTGCAACATGATGCCGCCCTGGAAGGCGGCTGTGATCCAGCCATATTGGAGGGTGGTGATGTGCAGGCTGGACATCACGCTGGGCGCGGCGATGGAGAGTGCCTGCCGCGACAGGAAATTGACCAGCGCGCCCAGCATGATCAGGCCGATGGTGAGCCAGCGTAGCCCCATGAAGCGGCGCATATGTCCTCCCGTTGCCCGCTTTGGCGGGCTTGTTCTTTATTCTCAGCCTTACCAGAGCTTGGCCGCTTTGGCGGTCCAGGTTGACGGGTGGCATGGAAATGGTAACGCTAACTTCCAAGCTCGCAAAGACAAAAAGGAGTAGCGCATGGAGGGTTTGACGCGCCGGGCCGGACGGAAAGAGGTGCCGGTGCGCCTTTTGATTGCGGCCTTCCTGGTGTTGCTGGCGGTGCCCGCGCGCGCCCAAGACGGCTATGACCTGTGGCTGCGCTATCGCCCGATGGAGGCCAGCGCCCAGACGCAATACCGCCCGCTGGCGACCGCGATCGTCACGCAAGGCCTGTCGTCCCCCAGCCTCGATGCCGCCAAGGCCGAACTGACCAAGGGCCTGAGCGGTCTGTTGGATAAACCCATCATCGCCGGGGCGGTGGTTGATGGCGCGGTGGTGATCGGCACGCCGGCCTCTTCGCCTCTGATCGCGGGCCTGAAATTGCCGCTCGGTTCGCTCGGCAATGAAGGCTATCTGATCCGCAGCACATCTCTGAACGGCCATGGTATCACGGTGATCGCCGCCAACCGCGACATCGGCGTGCTTTATGGCAGCTTCGCCTTTCTGCGCCTGATCCAGACCCGCCAGCCCATCGCGCGTCTTGATATCGCAAGCCGGCCCCGCCTGAAGCTCAGGCTTCTCAATCACTGGGACAATCTCGATGGCACCATCGAACGCGGTTATGCCGGCCATTCCATCTTCGACTGGCACAAGATGCCCGACTATATGGACCCGCGTTACACCGTCATGGCGCGGGCGGATGCGTCGGTGGGCATAAACGGCATCGGGCTGAACAATGTCTCGGCCGATGTCTGGATGCTGGCGCCGATGTATCTGACCAAGGTCGCAGCTCTTGCCGACGTGCTGCGTCCCTATGGCGTGCGCGTTTATCTGTCGATCAAGTTCAGCGCGCCGGTGGAACTGGGCAAACTGAAGACCGCCGATCCCGCCGATCCGATGGTAGCGGCCTGGTGGAAGAAGGAGGTGGACGGCATCTATCGCCAGATTCCTGACTTTGGTGGCTTTGTGGTGAAAGCCAATTCCGAAGGCCAGCCTGGTCCCCGTGACTACAATCGCACCCAGGCCGACGGCGCCAATGTGATCGCCGATGCGCTGAAACCCCATGGCGGCACGGTGTTCTGGCGGGCCTTTGTTTACAGCGAAAAAGACCCCACCGACCGCGCCAAGCAGGCCTATAACGAGTTCAAGCCGCTGGACGGCCAGTTCCGCGACAATGTCTTTGTCCAGACCAAGAATGGCGCCATCGACTTCCAGCCGCGCGAGCCTGCCCATCCCCTGTTCGGGGCGATGCCAAAGACCAATCTCGCCTTGGAAGTGCAACTGACCAAGGAATATCTGGGGCAGGCAACCCATCTCGTCTATCTGCCGGTGCTGTTCAAGGAAGTACTGGACTGGGACACGATGGCGAAAGGCAAGGGCTCGACCGTGGCGCGCGTGATCGACGGTTCATTGGATGGCCATGCCAACTCCGCCATGGTGGGTGTCTCCAACATTGGCGATGACCGCAACTGGACCGGCGCGCAATTCTCCCAGGCCGACTGGTATGGCTTCGGCCGCCTGGCCTGGGACATGAACCTGACCCCGGAACAGATCGCGCGGGAATGGCTGGGCATGACCTTCAGCAACGATCCGGCCTTCATCAACCAGACAGTGCCGATGATGATCGCCAGCCGCGAGGCGGTGGTGAATTACATGACCCCGCTGGGCCTGCATCACATGATGGCGACCGGCCATCACTATGGACCAGGCCCCTGGGTCGGCGACCTGCCGCGGCCGGAACAGAACCCGGTTTATTTTCACCGGGCCGACACCATGGGCGTTGGTTTCGACCGCACGCCCAGTGGCAGCGATGCCACGTCGCAATATGCCCCGCCGATCGCCAAGCTGTTCGCCGGGCCGGATATCCCCGACCGCTATCTCTTGTGGTTCCACCATGTCGCCTGGAACCACAAAATGAAGTCCGGCCGCACCCTGTGGGACGAGCTGGTGCTGCATTATGACGACGGCATCGCCAGCGTGCGCCAGATGCGGCAGACCTGGGACGCGATGAAGCCCTATGTGGACGCCGAACGCTGGTCACAGACAGCGGCATTTCTGGCCATCCAGGAAAAGGAAGCGCAATGGTGGCGCGACGCCTGTCTCGCCTATTTTGAGACGTTTTCGCACATGCCCATGCCGGCCGGTCATGCCGCGCCGCCGCACGATCTGGCTTATTACAAGGCGATCTATATCCCCTATGCCCCGGGGCGGTCCGGTGTGACGTCTGCGCCCTTCCGCAACACACCCAAGGACCCGGACCAGAACGGTATCGCTACCCAGATCCCCTGATTATTCCTTGGCCAAAGCGCCGCGAGCGCGGGGGCTTTACGCGCCTCGGTGCCCGTCTATTATCCCGCTCAAAATACAGTATACAGCTTCAAAAACGGGAAGAAGTCGCCATGCGTCTGAGAACTTGTTTGATTGGCCGCTCCGGCTCGCGCCTGCGCGCCGCTTTGTTTGCCGGTGCGGCGCTTGCTTTGTCGGCGGCGGTTGGCTTTTCCGCGACCAAGACGGCTGCGCATAAAGGGCCGCTGACCTCCCAGCTCAATCTGCCCTGGCCG
>DATAWO010000162.1:0-28367 GCA_036267165.1 Rhizomicrobium sp.
TGGCGGGATGGTTGGACGCATCCCGTGGTCTGGGACCGCGTACTCCCATACGGCTCTCGCTAAGCCGATCAAGGATGTCGCAAATCTGACTCTACTTTTTGCCCAGCAGCATCAGCGGATTGGGCACGGGCTCGGCCACTTTCACCAGCGTGTTCACATCGCGGTGCTGGAAGGGGCCCTGGCCATGCACCACAAGCACGGTTTCGAGCACATAGCTCCAGCTGCCGTCGGGATTGAAAGTGACCTCGATCTGGTAGCTGTCGGTGCGGAACGCCTTTTCCAGGAATGTCGTGGATGAGATGCCATATTCGGTGTCGCCGCGTGTGGCCTTCAGCACCAGCCTGGTGTCATCCGGTTTGGCATGGCCTGCCGCCAGCGCGGTCTGGCCGCGCGGGATCGCCAGGCTCTGCAGCACCAGCCCGGTGGCGGGCTCCCACAGCCAATAGCCGACCTGGTCATGGAAGGTCGCGTCTTCGTCGGTGGCGAGAATGCGGGTGTGATAGCGCAACCCGTAGAAAAGCTGCGGGCCGTTGGGTTGAGCGTCGATGGGCTGGAACTCGATCCGCTCGGTGAATTCCTTGCGCTCGGGGCCGTCGGCCTTGGGGTTCAGGTCCACGCCCTTCTTGCCTTCCCAGGTGCCGGCCAGCCGGCGCAGGGGTCCCAGATTCTTCAGGGTATCGTCATCGGAATCCAGTTCGGTGAAAATGTCCGCGGGAATGTCGGTCATGCTGTTATCCGCCGTCAGTATCGGCCATTACTGGCACAAAACCGGGCGGCCCGGGAAGCTATTCCGCGGGCCCGGCCGATTGCTCCTCGATACTGTCGATGCGGTCGGGATAGAAGGCCAGATGGCCCTTGATGGCGGCCACGGCGGCATAGGGGTCTTCATAGCTCCATATCGCATCAACCGACCGTTCGCCGCCCGAGGGAATGCTGAAATAGGACGCTTCGCCCTTATAGGGGCAATAAGTGTGTGAAGCCGACCGTTCCAGCAGGTCCATGCGGGCATCCTCGCGGGGGATATACTGGACGGCGGGATAGTTCGCTTCCTTGAGCGTCACTGCCCGCATGGTGTCGGCGATCACCTGGCCGGCCAGTTTCACCACCACGCGTTTGGCGTTGGCGGCAATGGTGATGGGATGATCGGGGCCGGGTATCTTGGTGACGCGCTCTGGCATGGCTTTGTTCCTTCAGGCTGGAAAACTGTCGCCGAACATCGGCAGGCCGCTTTTGGAATCCGCCGCGGTGGCTTCATCCTGCAGCACGTCCCAGTGTTCGGCCAGCTTGCCGCCTTCGATCCGCAGGATGTCGGCGGCGATCCATGCGGCCGGCCGGCCGTTGCCGGAGAAGCGCCCATGCACGATCACATGGTCGCCCTCGGCCATGATCAGGCTGTGCTCATAGCGCAGCGTGGCGGGCGCGCTTTTGATCAGCGCGAACAGTCCCTCGCGGCCCGGCGCGATATGGGCGCTGTGCTGGATATAATCCTTGGACCAGAATCCGGCGGCGGCATCATAGTCGCGCCTGTTGAAGAGGGTGTCGAAGGCTTCCAGCACCAGGGCCTTGTTCCGTTCTTGCGTGGTTTTCATGGTCTTGTCTTCCAATGGGTCTTTCAGAGTTTGGAGCCGCCATCCACCCGCAGCGTGTCGCCGGTGATCCAGCGTGACGCGTCGGAGGCGAGGAACACGAAGGGTTCGGCCAGATCGTCGGGACCGGCCACGCGCTGCAGCGCCTGCATGCCCAGGGTGATGGCGCGGCCCTGATCGGTCTTGGAAAAGCTGGACATGTCGGTATCGACCACGCCGGGCGCCACGGCATTGACGCGGATGCCGCGCTTGCCCAGCTCGGCGGCGAAGTGTTTGACCAGGGTGTCGACCGCGCCCTTGGTGGCGGCGTAGGCCGAAAGCGTGCCCGCCACCGCATGGGCGACCAGCGACGAGGTCAGGATCACGCTGCTGCCTTCGCCCAGGATGGGCAGAAGCTGCTGCACCAGGAAGAAAGGCGCGCGCACATTCACCGCGAACAGCCGGTCGAAATCCTCGATGGTGGTGTCCGCGATGCTGGCGGATTTGGAAATGCCCGCATTCGCCACCAGGATATCCAGGCGCGCCCCCACGATGTCGCGCACTTGTTTGGCCAGCAGGTGCGGGCCGTCGCTGGCCGCCATGTCGGCTTTCAGCGCCTCGGCGCGGCCGCCATGGCCGCGAATCTCGGCGACAACCTCTTCGGCCTGGCCGGGGCTGGCGCTGTAATGCACCAGCAGCTGGGCCCCCGCCCTGGCCAGGGCCAGGGCGGCGGCGCGGCCGATGCCGCGGGAAGCGCCTGTCACCAGCGCGGTTTTTCCGGAAAGCATGGTCATGGTCTGGTCCTTACGCATTGGTGCCGCCGTCGACGGTCAGGCTGGTTCCGGTGATATAGGAAGCCGCCGGGCTGGCGACAAAGGCCACCAGGGCTGCAACCTCCTCGACATGGCCATAGCGCTTGAGCGCGGTGTTGGCGATCTGCGGCGTCGCCCAGTCACCGGCGGCGGGATTGAGGTCGGTGTCGATGGGGCCGGGCTGGACATTGTTGACGGTGATGCCGCGCGAGCCGACCTCACGCGACAACCCTTGGGTGAACATCTTCACCGCGCCCTTGGTCGCGGAATAGGCCGCCAGGCCCGGCGTCATGTTGCGCTCGCCCACGCAGGAACCGATGCTGATGATGCGCCCGCCATCCTGCATGTGCTTGAGCGCGGCCTGGGTGGCGATGAACACGCCGCGCAGGTTGAGGTTGATGACCTGGTCCAGTTCTTCCAGGCTGGCGTCGACAAAGGGCTTGGGAATGGCGGTGCCGGCATTGTTCACCAGTATGTCCAGCCGGCCGAAGGTCTTGACCGTCTGTTCGACCGCGGCGTTGACGGCCTTGGCGTCGGTGGCGTCGGCCTGGATGGCGATGGCCTTGCCGCCGGCGCTCTCGATCTCCTTCACCACCTTGGCGGCGGCGTCGGCGCCTTTGCTGTAGGTGATCGCGACATGCGCGCCGTCCGCGGCCAGTTTCCTGGCGATGGCGGCGCCGATGCCGCGCGAGGCGCCGGTGACCAGGGCGGTCTTGTTGGTCAGGTTTGTCATGGCAAGTGTCCTTTCGATAGGGGTGGTCAAGGTTGGGTTTGTTTGGTGACGACCGATATAGGGACAGCTGGTCTCGCCGAAAAAGACTTTGTAGGATGCAGGCCATACCTGACAAGTATGGGGTGTTCTTATGGAACTGCGCCATTTAAGGTTTTTCGTGGCGGTGGCAGAGGAAGGAAGTCTGACCACGGCGGCAGGGAAGCGCCTGCACACCGCCCAGCCTTCGCTCAGCCGCCAGATTCGCGACCTGGAATATGAGGTTGGCGCCCAGCTTCTGACCCGCAGCGCCAGGGGCGTGGAGCTGACACCGGCCGGCCGCGCCTTCCTGGATCATGCGCGTCTGGCGCTGGCCCAGGTTGAAGCCGCGGGCACCGCCGCCCGGCGCGCCTCACAGCCGGCCAAGGCGTCTTTCGCGCTGGGCTTTCTCACCGGCCAGGAGATGGACTGGCTGCCCGAGGTCATGCGCACCTTGCGCGATGAACTGCCCAGCCTCGATGTGACGGTCTCCAGCCATTATTCGCCCGACCTGGCCGATGGCCTGATGCGCGGCAAGCTCGATCTCGCCTTCATGCGGCGCGAGGCGAACATGCCCGACCTGGAATATCGGCTGGTGGTGCGCGAGCCGATCGTGGCGGTGATGCCCAGCGATCACCGGTTGGCGCGGCAGAAAAGCGTCACTTTCCAAGAGATCGCGCGGGAGCCTTTCATCCATATGTCGACCACGGCGCCGGTGTTCCGCCAGGTGATCGAGGATTATTTTCGTGAGCACGGTCTTGCCGTCAAAAGCGGGCAGCACATCGACAATCTGGGCATGGCGATGTCGCTGGTGGCCTCGACGCGGTCGCTGACCCTGCTGCCGGCCTATGCCAGGAACTTCCTCACCTGGTCGGTGACGAGCCGCCCCATCGCCGGTGGCGGTCCGGCGATCGATCTTGTGATCGGCTATCACAAGGCCAACCGGTCGCAGGTGCTGAAGCTGTTCCTGTCGCGGGTCGATGATTTGATCGCGCGGGTGGACAAGACACGCGAAACTGCGTGACGGCGGCTCAAACCGCCCGCAGCGCGTCCACGATGGGCATACGCGCCGCACGGGCGGCGGGAAAGACGCCGCCGATGGCGCCCAAGGCCAGGGCAAAGCCGATGCCGGTTGCGGCCAGCGCCGGCGTCACTGCCAGCCTTATCACCAGCCCGCCCATGGCGTGCTGATAGCCGTTGAACAGGGCCCAGGCGAACAGAACACCCAGGCCCGCGCCGATCAGGCAGAACAGCAGCGCCTCGCTCATCACCGAAACCATCACGGTGGCGCCGCCAAAGCCGATGGCGCGCAGGGTGGCGATCTCGCGGGCGCGGGCCGCAATCGCCGAATACACGGTGTTCAGCGCGCCGAAGGTGGCGCCCAGCCCCATGATGCCGCCCACCACATAGGCGATGGTTTTCAGGAAGTCGTCGAAGCTTTTGGACTGTTGCGCATAAAAATCACTTTCGCGGCTGATCTCCAGCGCCGGACCCGGGCGGGTGGTGATGGCGTTCTTGAAGGTGGTGAAGGCCGCGGGCGAGGTCAGCCGCACCGTCATGCTGTTATAGGCGCTGGTGCGCATGGCCGACAGCAGGGTCGAGACATCGGTGATCATCTCGGATTCATTGGCGCTGCCATTGCTTTCGAAGGTGCCGGTGACCAGCCAGTCGCCGGAGGGAAGGGCGATATGGTCGCCGACCTTCAGCCCCTCGAACTGATCCTGCGCGCTTTTGCCCACCACGATCTCGTAATGGCCGGGATGAAACCAGCGGCCGTTGATCAGCTTGATCTCCGGCCGGAGCCCGGGGTCCTGAAGGCTGACGCCGCGCACGTCTACATAGCTGTCCTGGCGATCGGATTTCTTGGACACCGCCGTGTAAGCGAAATAGTCCGCCGAGACGACCGGTTTGTGCGCGCCGTCCCGCGCGACGCCGGGCATGTCCGACAGGATGGTGGCCTCGTCATGGGCGATGGTTGAGCCCCATTCGCCCAGGGCGCCGTCGCTCATCACGATGGCGCGCGACGGGCTGCCGGTCGCGGCCATGGTGCGCAGGAAGCCGGCCGACATGGACAGGATCGAGACCAGCGCCCCCACCGCGCAGGCCATGCCCACCACCACCACCAGCGAGGAACCCCAGCGGCTCGGCACGGTGCGCAGGCTCATCCAGGTGACGGCGAGAAGCGGCCTCATGGGCGTAGCGCCTCGATGATGCTGATGCGCTGGGCCTTCAGCGCCGGGATCAGCCCCGCGGCCAGCGCCACCGCCAGCGCAAAGCCCAGCCCGGTCAGAAGCGCCGACCAGGGCATCAGCAGCAATTGCCCCAGGTCGGGCGAGACGGTGCCGATCAGGGGCACGCCGGCTTTGGCGATGACAAGCCCTGCAGCCGCCGCCAGCGCGCACAGGATCAGCGCTTCCGCCAGCACCAGCGCCAGCACGGTGCGGTCGGAATAGCCCAGGGTCTTGAGCACGGCGAATTCACCGCGGCGCTCACGCACCGACTGCATCATGGTGTTGCCGGTCAAGAACAGCAGCATGAACAGCACCGCGCTGACGACGGCGCGGGTGAAGAAGCCGACATCGCCGATGGAGGATATTCCGCCCGCCTGGCGATCGGATTTTTCCGATATGGTGCGGGTGGGGGCGGCGGAGTTGGCGAACAGCGCGTCGATCTCGCGGCCGGTCTGGGTGGCGCGCCTGGGATCCTTGATGCGCACCAGGATGCGGTCGATGGTGCCTTTGTCGCTGACCCGCTCCTGATCCATATAGTCGTAGTTGCTGATGAAATAGCGCGCCTTTCCCGGCCGGTCGACATCGTCGATGATGCCGACGATATCGAAGGTCCAGGTGTGGCCGCCGTCGCGGCGGATGGTGTTGGAGATCACCGGCACCTTGTCGCCCACTTTCCAGCCGAAGCGCTTGGCGGCGAACACGGTGATCAGCGCGCCGGTGCGGGTTTTCAGCAAGGTGTCGATCTGGTCTTTGGTCGCGTTCAGTTCGGGGCGCACGCCAAAGAAGCGGCGGTCGGTCATGATGATGCCGAAGGGCACTTTCGGGTCCTGGTAATAGCCGACCAGGATCTGGCGCGGCGCCACCACGGTGACGCCGTCAAGCCGCGCGATCTGGTCCAGATAGGCCAGCGGCAACTGGGTGCCGAATTTGGTGTCGACGATCAGCCGGTCCACCCGCGCCGCATCCAGCTGGTGCGCCAACCCGCCATCAATGGCCGACAGAATGCCGAACAGGATGAGGGCGACGACGATGGACAGGAAGGTGAAGATGGTGCGCGCGGGCCTGCGCCACAGCCCGGCCAGGATCAGGGGAAGATATTTCATGGCGCGCAAAGCGGTGACGCAACCATCTTCCCGCCATCCCCGAAAGCCCTTTGGGCACTATACGCCAGGCGGACGCAGTGCCAAGGGCAGGGCTGTTATGCGCGTTGTTTGGCCTTCTTGTCGTCGTTTTCGAAGGCCAGCACGTCGCCGGGCTGGCAATCGAGCGCCTCGCAGATGGCGGCGAGGGTCGAGAAGCGGATGGCCTTGGCCTTGCCGGTCTTGAGGATGGAAAGGTTGGCGAGCGTGATGTCGACCTTTGCGGCCAGTTCAGTCAGGGTCATGCGCCGCGCGTAAAGCATGTCGTCCAGCTTGACGATGATCTCCATCAGACGGTGCCTTCCAGCTCCGCGCGCATCTCGCTGCCGCGGCGGAAGATCTGCGCCAGCACGAAGATCAGCAGCGCCGCCAGCACGCCGGCGGCCGAGAAGCCGTCATAGCCGACCGAGACATTGTCAGTGATGCTGGCCGGAAACAGGTTCATCAGGGCATCGACGGTGAACCCGACCGCCTGGATCACCAGCAGGAGGCAGGCGATGTGATTCAGACGGTCGGCATTCTTCGCCACAAAGGGATCGCCGGTGCTGGCGGTATCGATGATGCGTGCGGTCAGGATGAACATCCAGGCGGCCAGGGCGATGCAGATCACCCCGCCGCCGATGACCAGCGAGGCGGCGGAAAGGATCTGGGCCATGGACAGGCCGTGCATTTCATTTGGCGGAATGGGCAGATGGAAAAGGCCCAGCGCCGCCAGCTCCAGCGCGCCCATCGCCAGGGCGAGGACAGCGATCAGGAAGAAGCAAAATCCGGTGGCGATCCTGAGCAGCAGGCGCGTCACGGTGAAAAGATGATGTGTTCCAGGCATTTGGTGTCTCCCCCGTTCCAATTCATTGAGAGACGATAACAGACATATCGATATACGGCAAGTAAATTATTGATTATCGATATGAACTATTTACGGGAAAGGTCGGCTTGAAGCGGATGCGCTCGGATCTTACGTGAAACAAGCGGGAAACGGCGCGCGGGGGACCATGGATTTCTGGCAAAGGCTCACGGTGGAATGGCCTTGCAGGCTCGGCGACTGGCTATGGGCCAATATCGCGGTGCCGCTTTCCACGCTGCCCCGGCAAATGACCTTGAGGCGCGCCATCTTCCTCGCCGCCCTGCTCGTCGCAGCGATTGCGCTGGCCCAACTCTTCACCGTCGATGTCGCCTTCTATATGGCCGGCGACATCGCCTTCTATTGCGAGATCGCCTCCGCGGTCATGTTCATCGTGGTGCGGGGACACATAAGGGGCTTTGCCCATGTTGCGATAGCGATGCTGAAACAGGCAACGCGGCGCGCGGCGGTCTGGTATCGCAAGAGTGTCGGTGCGCGACGTCAACGCGGCGCGAAGAAGCCGGCATTGGGAGATACCGGGTCCGATGATGACGGGATTGCGGATTGGCTTGCCGGATTTGCCGCCCATCCCGTTCCCGCGCACTGACGAATCAGGCGCTGCTGGCACATTCAGGGCGTGAAGATGTCTTCCACTTTGCAGCGGAACAGCTTTGCCAGCGCGAAGGCCAGCGGCAGGCTGGGATCGTAGCGGCCGGTCTCGATGGCGTTGACGGTCTGGCGCGAGACGGTGAGCCTGTCGGCCAGGTCGGCCTGGCTCCAGCCTTTCTGGGTGCGCAATTCGCGGACGCTGTTCTTCATTGTTCGTTATGGCGAAAGAACGCCTGGTACATGGCGAACCAAATGCCGCCACCGACGGCCAGCCAGACCAGGCCGCGCCAGAACGGCGTCACCGGCACCGGCAGGACGGAAATCGCAAGCCAGTAGGCGCCGGGAATGATGATCACGGTGACGAGTATGGGCGTCATCCGGACAAGGGCGCGCCAGAATCCCGATTCCTGCCTATAGCGCCTGAAGGCAAAACCCAACGCGCACGGGAAAAGGCATGCTATCAGAACGATCAGGCCAAGCGGCGTGCGCGGTGCAGGTGTGGGAAGGCCAAGCATGAAAAGCGACGGCAGCGCCATGAAGGCGAGTATGGACACCAGCAATGCCGTGGCCGCGATTTTCAGCAGGACCTGGCGCTGGAGTTCGTCGCGGGCGTTATAGAAACGCCAGACGGCCACGCCGATCAGCAGGATGGCAGAAGCGGCAGAAGCTTGGCGCCGAGCAGCAGGACGGGATTGGCGGGTCCCTGAAGCGCCAGGAAACGCAGCCGGACAGCCACCAGATACAGCAGGCTCGCCGCCATGACCTCAAAGAAATAACGTTTTGGCGCAGTTTTGAGGTAGCCCATGCCCGTTCCTCGGTATGTAAAGTATGCTTTACATAGGTGGGCGACCGGCGTATGTCAAGTTTGCTTTACATATGTCTGGATGCCTGTCCCATGTCCCTGCGCGCAATTTTCGGCTTGATGATCGCCGCCTGCTGGCTCGTCTTCTGCCTCTATTGGCTGATCTCGGCCAGAAGCGCCAAGCCGAACGCGCGCAACAGCAATTATTATATACAGTGGGGTATCCGCGCACTTCTCGTCGCCGCCATCATTGTGCGCCTGCACTTCGGCGGGGCGGCACACCTCTTTGCCGGCCGCCCTGTAAGTCCCATCCTTGGGGCAGCAGGTGTGGCATTGTGCGTGCTCGGTATCGCGCTGGCGATCTGGGCGCGCGTCTATCTTGGCCGCAATTGGGGCATGCCGATGTCGCGCAAGGAAAATCCCGAACTCGTCACCACGGGACCTTATTGGTATGTGCGCCACCCGATCTACACCGGCATGCTGCTTGCGATACTCGGCTCGGCGCTGGCGACCGGTCTTTTGCGGCTCGCCGCCGTTGACCTCTTCCTGTGCGCGTATTTTGTCTATAGCGCGGTGCAGGAACAAAAAATCATGCTCAAGGAATTTCCCGATGCGTATCCCGCCTACATGAAGCGCACCAAGATGCTGATCCCGTTCGTGCTTTAAACCAAGGCGACCGCGTCACCCCCGTGCGGCGCGGCGGCCCTCAAGGAATTGCCACAGAAGAAGCACCGGCACCGCCACCAGGATGTCGCGGGCGCGGCGTACCAGCGACACCGCCAGTCCGATCTCGGGCGGCAGACCGAAGACGGGTGCGACCGCGGCGTAACCGGCCTCCTGCACCCCGATGGCCGCCGGAATGAACACCGTGGCGCTGCGCAACCCTTCGACCAGGGCCTGGATGGCGATGGCGCTCCACAGGTCCGGCGCAACGCCCATCACCGCCAGCACCACCCACAGCCACAGCCCGCTGGCGATCCAGCCGGCGAACTGCAGCAGGATGGAAAGCGCCACGCGGGCGCGGGCGCGGTAAATGGCATGCACCGCCGCGCTGAAATCGTGCGCATGGCCGGCGGTGGAAGAAGCGGTGGAAGAAAGGAGTTTGCCGCCCAGTCTTTCGGCCCAGCGGCTGCCATTCAGTTGCAGCACCGCGAACAGAAGACTGCCGATGGACAGAAACAGCGCCCCGCCCAGCATGGCGCCGGTCCAGGGCGACAGCAGCGCATTGCGATGAAGCAGCGACAGGCTGGCCACCACGCCCGCCAGCACATAAAGGCCTTGTGCGAAGGTCTCGGTGGTGAGGTCGGCGATCACCGATGCGGATGCCTCAAGGGCGCCAAGCCCGGCCAGCACCAAGGCGCGGGCGGCGAAGGCTATGCCGCCCAATTGGGTGATGGGCAGAACATCGGACGAGGAATCGCGCAACTGCCGCGCGGCGAAGACGATGGCGAGCGGCATGGGGCGGGGCAGCAGCGGAATGATGCCCGCCGCCAGCACCAGTTCGGCGGCGAGCCCGGCGGCGATGACAAGTGCAAGCCCGCCCAGGCCCATGCGCGCCAGCGCCTGGCGCACCAGACCCAGGTCGAAATGCATCAGCACCAGCGCCAGCACACCAACGCCCAGCGCCAGCGCAAGGAAAAGCTTGAGCCGCCCCAATGTCATGAGAGGGGCAAGATACGAAGCGGCGGCGATCAAGTCGCTTATGGAGAAGTTGCCTGCGTCAGCCAGAAACGTAAAAAGAATTTACGATTCCGGCTGTGTTTACGCGGTCAAGATTTGTTATGTCATTGAATATAAAATGGTATGCATAAATGGCATGAAAATTGCCTCACAAAACGCATAACGGGCCCTGATCCCAGGGCGCGAGGGTAAGGATCGCCGGTATGAAATTGAGTGCAGTCTTGTTCGGAGCCGCAATCACGATTGCCGGTTCCATCGCGATGGCCGGTGCGGCGAACGCGGCGGCGTTTACCGTTGAGGCGCTGAGCGACAGCATCGCATCGCCGTTGGACACGGGACTGATCCTCAATCCGGCCCTGACATATGATTTTGCCGTGGCAAACCCGGCGAATATCTGGAGCGCTGGTTCCAACAGTCCTTATTCCCGTGATTCCACCGCCAACGGCATCGATCCCGTCGCGTCGCATTATGGCCAGTGGACCCAAAACGGCTTTACCGCGAACTTTGGCGCGCTCGTCGGATTCACGACCGCTGATGGCTACTTCCTGATCGGCACCGGCCCCATCGACCTTTCGGGCCTGACCGGCGATCTCCAGCTGATGTATTGGGACAACAATTATCCGGACAATTCCGGTCAGCAGGTGTTGGACGTTTCCAGCGTCCCCGAGCCTGTGACGCTCTCGCTTTTCGGCGCCGGTCTCGTTGGCGCGGCCGCGATGCGCCGCCGTCGCAAGGTGGGCAAAGCCGCGTAGTCCATACGCAGGTCATTGATCAGCAAAGGGGCTGTCCGGCAGGGCGGCCCTTTTTGTTGGCCAATGGGCAAATTTCAAAAGCGTTTGGATTCCAAACTGGGACACGACCGGTCAACCGCCACAGTTGCCGTTGCTGGGCGTGAGGTTGGGGTTCACCCCGCCAAAATCCACCGGCAGCACGGCGTCGATCCTGTCGGCATGCATGCGGTCCGGGATCGCGGGCAGGGGCGTGGCGCGGCGCAGGATATCGAGCGCGGCATCGTCGAGCAGGTGCGAGCCCGAACCTTTGACGATGCTTGAGGCGAGCAGCCTGCCGTCCCGCGTGACGGTGAAATGCACATAGACCAGGCCGCTATGGGGAAAACGGTCGGAGATCACGGGATAATAGAAGAAGCGGGCCACATGCCGGCTGACCGCGCGCATCCATTCCGGATCGAGACAGGCCGAAAGTCCGGCGCCGCTGCCGCCACTTGCGGACGCCGTCTGCGCACCCGCGCCCGCGCCGGTGCCAGTGCCAGTGGGCGCGCCGCCATCCAGCGGCGAGGTCTTTGCCGCCGAGGCGGAAAGTTGCGCGGGCGGCGACGCTTCGGCGGCAAGGGTGAAGCTGGGCGGAGCGATGCTTTCGGCGCGCGGCCTGACCAGATGGGCGATGAAGGGCGGGGAAAGGGTGATGACCGGCGGCGCAAAGGGCAGAAGGCGCACCATGGTTTCCGGCGGTGCCGCCCTGTCCGGATTGCTCCAGAAAGCGCGCTGCCCGATCAGCAGCGCGAAGAGAAGATAAAGCAGCGCCGTCAGCACCCCGGCGGCAAGCCGCGTCTTGCGGTCGGCCGGCTGCCGCCAATGGGAAAAATCCGGCAGGATGGTGTTCACGGCCAAGCCCCTCCCGCGCCAAGCTTACGCCCATGCGTGGGGTGCGCAATATGGGCGGGAACCGCCGGCCGCTAGAGATTGGCCGCGCTGGACAGCTTTGCGGATTCGGTCATGAAGCTGATCATGCGGCGGTCGGTCGTGTTCTGCACGTCCACATCCACATTGCCGATGATCCAGTCGGTGCCCACCGGCCGCCAGTTGGTGTGCAGCAGCAGATGCCGGCTGCCGTTTGTATCCTCGCCGCTGAAGGGCAGGGCGATGCCCTGGGCCAGGCCTTCATGCCCGTCCTTTGAAGCGAACCTGCGATAGAGCACGGTGATCGCGCCTTCGGTGATGGCCCAGGCCCAGTCGAGCCGCGTGGCGCGCTGGTCTTCGGGCGCCAGCGACAGCAGATCCTTGTTGGTCACGTCATAGCCCAGCGCCACCCTGAGCAGCGCGCCGCCCTTCACGCAGGTGAAGCTTTTGTCCCTGACCACCCGGCAGATCATCATCGCCGGCTTGTGCTGCCAGATTTCCCCCGCACTGTAGGCGCGCATGCGCGGCGGCTGGCCCCTGCGCCAGCAGGTCAGCCAGTGGCGCGCCACATCCAGATTGGCGCCGTGATATTTCAGGGCGTTGATCGCATCGGAAGCGGCGGCCAGGTGGTTTGCGCTCATGCCGGTCCACTCAATCCGGCGGTTCGCGGGACGATGGCTGTTTCAGGTCTTGCAGATCGCGGAGCGCGTCGCGGAAAAGCCGGTTGATCCGCGCGCCATAGGCGGCGCCGTCATCATCGGAATTTGGGGCCAAAGGCAGGTTCGGGGCTGGCGGGTGCGGCTGGACTGACAATTTCCTCTCCTGACTCAGACAAAGGACTTGAGATGGTACCAAATCTGTCGCATTTTGTCGCAAGACCGTCAGCGGTCGGTAAACGGGTGGAGCGCCTGAACCAATAGCCTGATTTTCTTCAGTAATGAAAAAGTGGGGACCGGATATCTCCATTCCGGTCCCCTTCCGGCGGGGGGCTGATGGGGTCTGGCGCCGGAAAATCAGGCTATAGCTGTCGCAAAGTATCCCAGAGCAATTGTTACATTGTAAACATATAATCAGAAGGGGGCGAGATGCTCCAGACCCGAAATGCCAACAACCCCGCATGACCTGGCCGAAGCCCTGATCCGCATGTTCGGGCGCGATGCGGTGCGGCAGGCCAGGGAGAATGCCGCGAGCAACGCCCAGGCCGGCGATGCCGCCAGCGCCACCATGTGGAAGGGCGTGGCCGAGATACTGAACGAGAGGCTGGCGCATAGCGGGGCCGGCAAGTCCGGGCCGAAATAGGCGCGGGCGGTGCAGCATGGCGGCGCCGTGAACCGGACATACGAAGCTCTTCGTTGACTCTACGAATCTCTTCGTAGTAGGCTTGGGGCATGAAGCGGCTCCCGCCCAAGCCCACCGCGTCCGAGCTCGAAATCCTCCATGTCCTGTGGAGCAGGGGGCCATCGACCGTCCGCGAAGTTCTGGATTCCCTGAACGAGAAGAAGAGCCTGGGCTATACCGGCGTCCTCAAGCTGCTGCAGATCATGACCGCCAAGGGCACCGTGCGCCGCGACGAAAGCAATCGCGCCCATGTCTATGAAGCCTGCCGTCCCGCCGACCAGACCAAGCGGCAACTGGCCAGCGACATGCTGCAGCGTGTGTTCCAGGGCTCCACCAGCCAGCTGATGATGCATGCCCTGGCCGGGCGCAGCACTTCACCCGAAGAGATCGAAGAACTCCGCCGCATTCTGGATGCGTATGAGGAAGACGACCATGGCAAGGCTGGATAGCTGGGTTTCTCCAACCGTCATGCACGCGCTGGGCTGGGCGCTGGTCCATTCGCTGTGGCAAGCCGTGGGCGTCGCGGCGCTGGCTTTGGGCCTGATGGCGTTTTCCCGCCGCCCCTCCGTCCGCTATCTGGCCGGGGTGGGCGCGCTAGTCCTGATGCTGGCTTTGCCGGTCGCGACATTCTTTGTCCTGATGAAACCCGCCGCCCCGGTCCAGGCTACGCTTTCCGCAAATCCGGGGGCGTTGCTTGCCGCAAAAGCCGGTCCTTCATACGCCGCCGCGCCACGGATCGTGATCGCCTATCCGGTCGCCGCCATCTCAGGCGCCCTGGGCAACCGCGCGATCGGCACTTTGATGGATTTTCCGCCGCGGCTGCCGAACATCCTGCCCTGGCTGGTGGGGGCTTGGCTTTGCGGCGTGCTGTTCTTCAGCCTGCGTTTCGCCGGCGCCTTCCTGCTGGTGGAGCAGCGGCGCCGCCGGCAATCCACCGCCTTGAGCCCGGCCATTCTCGCTTTGTGCCGGCAATTGCAGCATCAGATCGGCCTCACCCACGCCATCCGCTATCTGGAATGTGGCTGGCTCCAGGTGCCCGCGGTGGTCGGCTGGCTTCGCCCCATCGTCTTCCTGCCGGCGTCCGCGCTGACCGGGCTCAGCGAAACGCAGTTGCGGGCGGTGATCGCGCATGAGCTGGCCCATATCCGGCGGTTCGATGCCTTCGTCAACCTGTTCCAGATCATGGTCGAGGCGCTGCTGTTCTATCACCCCGCCATGTGGTGGCTGAACAAGCGCATCCGCGCCGAGCGCGAACTGGCTTGCGACGAGATCGCGGTTTCGCTGTCGGGTGACCGGCTGGAATATGCCAAGGCCCTGACGCTGATCGCGGGATGGGCGATGGCCCCGCGCCTGGCGATGGCGGCCAATCGCGGCTCGCTGTCGGAGCGCGTCTTCCACATCCTGGGACAAAAGCCGTCCGGCGCCGGCCAGCGCATGCTGGGACTGACGGGCAGCGTGTTGTTCCTGGCCGCGGCCCTGGGCGCCGCCAATGCCCTGTTCGGGATCGCCTATCCCATTCCAGCCGCGCACGCCAAGGAAAGTGTCAAAGCCGCGCTGTCCTCCAGCGGGACCGCGGTCGGCCACATGGTGCGCCAGGCGCTTGAGGCCAGTGCGCCGGTGGCAAGAGACGCGCAACCGGAGCAGGTCGGCCACGGCGACGCAATGGTCGATGAAACCGCGGCGGTCGACCAGATCAAGGCCATGGCAAGCAGCCAGCCTGAAAATATCGAGCCGCTGCCACCTCTGCTGCTGGCCGCGGCCGATGTTTCAGCGGCGGCACAGCCCGCACCCGTCACAGCGGCCGCCGCGCAACCCATACCTTCCGGCGCGCCCGAAAGCATCACGGTGACGGCGACGCCGCTGCCGGGCCGCTCGGCGGTGGATGAATTCATCTATTCCTATCCCACCGCGGTGCGCGCCACCGACAAGATCGCGCGCTGGAAGGTGGGCATCTGCCCGACGGTGGCGGGGCTGCCGCAGCATTTCGCCGATTTTGTCAGCCGGCGGCTGATCGCCATCGCCCGCAAGGCGGGCGCGCCGGTCAATGCCGATCCCAACTGCCGGCACAATATCGAGATCGTCTTCACCACCAGGCCGCAGGCGCTGGCCGACGACATCCACAACAATCACCGGCCCTTTCTGGGCCCCTTCGACAATCTGCACCAGGCCGACGCGTTGGCGAAGGTGACGCATGACGTCCAGGCCTGGTATCTGACCGGGACCTTCGGCCCTGACGGCACGATCCGTGTCGACAATCCGCGCCAGGATTTTCTCACCGCCGGTGGCGACGGCCTTGGCCGTGGCCGGGTCTTTTACGCCGCCGGCGCCGGCCGCTTCAACAACGGCATCGGCAGCACTTTGTACAATGTGATCATCGTCGCCGATCCCACCAAGCTGGGGGATTATGAGATGGGCGCGCTGGCCGACTATATCGCCATGCTGGCGCTGTCCCAGCCCAAGAGCTTCGATGCCTGCTGGGAAGTGCCCAGCATCACCAATCTTCTGACCAGGGATTGCGAAGCCGACCGCAAGACCGCGACGCTGAGCGACAATGACGCGGCCTTCCTCTACGGGCTCTACAAGATGACCAGCGGAGACAATATCTACGTTCAGCGCGACCAGATCCGCTACTTCATGGAGCGCAAACCCATACCGCAGCACTAGCCGGCGCAGAAGGGAGACGACAGTGGCACGTCTGGACAGCTGGCTTTCTCCCGACGTCATGCATGCGCTGGGCTGGGCGCTGATCCATTCGCTGTGGCAAGCCGTGGGCGTCGCGGGGCTGGCCTTGGGCCTTATGGCGTTTTCCCGCCGCCCGTCCGTCCGCTACCTGGTCGGGGTGGGCGCGCTGGCCCTGATGCTGGCGGCGCCAGTCGCGACATTCCTTGTTTTGATGAAGCCCGTCGCGCCGGTTCACACGGTGCTTGCCGTCAGTCCCCAGGTTTCTGCCGCAGCCGTGAATCCGCCTGTCGCCACACGGGTGACACTTGGCGCCGCGCCGATGGTGAGCAATGGCGTGGCCATCGCCCTGGAGGAAACGCCCAAGCGTCTGCTTCCGTCCAGCATCCTGCCCTGGCTGGTGGGGGCATGGCTGTTCGGTGTGGCGCTGTTCAGCCTGCGTCTTGCCGGCGGCTTCCTGCTGCTGGAGCACCGGCGCCGCAGGCACTCCGCCGCCCTGGGTCCGCGTGTGCTCGCCGTGTGCCAGGAGTTGCAGCATCAGCTGGGCCTCGCCCGCGCCATTCGCTATCTGGAATGCGGCTGGCTGCAGGCGCCGGCGGTGATCGGTTGGCTGCGGCCGGTGGTTCTGCTGCCGGTCACGGCGCTGACCGGGCTGAGCGAAGTGCAGCTGCGGGCGGTGATCGCACACGAACTGGCGCATGTCCGGCGCCTGGATGCGTTGGTGAATCTCTTCCAGGTCCTGGTCGAGACCCTGCTGTTCTATCATCCCGCTGTGTGGTGGCTGAGCCGGCGCATCCGCACCGAACGCGAACTGGCTTGCGATGAGATCGCGGTCGCGCTGACGGGCGACCGGCTGGAATATGCCAGGGCGCTTACCGTGATGGCGGCGTGGCAGAGGGCGCCACGCCTTGTGATGGCGGCCAATCGCGGCCCGCTGACGATGCGCATCTTGCACATCCTGGGCAGGAAGCCGTCCGGCGCCGGACAGCGCATGCTGGGACTGACCGGCAGCGTGTTGTTCCTGGCCGCGGCGCTGGGCGCGGCCAATGCCCTGTTCGGCATCGCCTATCCCATACCCGCCGCCCATGCCCAGGCGCGCATCAAGGCGGCCCTGGTGTCCAGTCAGGCGGCTGTGGATCATATCGCGCGGCAGGTGCTTGAGGTAACCGAACCGGCGGCAATCGATGCGACGGCCGATCAATCCCAATCCGCGAACCAGCCTGAAAAGCTGGTGGCGCCGTCGCCGGACCTGTCGCGGCTGGTGCCCGTGCCAAAGTTCACAACGCCAACCGTGCTTGCTTCGAACGATATGCCCGCTCCCGCGCAGCCGCCTGCTCAAGAAGCTCCCGCCGGATCGGTTCAAGTCTCATCGGGCAATCCGGCTGCCGCGCCGACAATGCCCGGCTCGATCGAGCCTCCCATCGTTCGTCGATGCGACAACTCCAGCGTCTCCAGCCGGGTGATCTCGTCCGATGAGCTTCTGGTGCCCTACTATTTTATTTGTTATGGCGGCGTAAACCCGGATGGCGTGGCCCTGCTTTGGGGTGGTCCTGCTTTGGAAGATTGCCTGATCGCGCATCCCGGGTCCGCGTATAACCAATGCCCCTTCGTCCCGACGATAAAGGTACAATTTGCCGACCCTGCTGATGCCGGCAAGATGCAACCCGGCAAGTCCGTGACCTTGGCGGGCGACATTGTTTCCTACAGGGACCCACGCATCGTGCCGTTGACGGAGCCGGGCGGTAATACGCGGGTGCAAGTCGGTTATCTGACAATGCGGAATGCCAGGGTTGTTGACCGGTTCGGGCAATCGGCGCCGGACCAGCATGCGTCGAATGGTACGCCCGCCGCCACGGTGGCATCGAATGATCAGCTTGCCGCCCACACGCAGTCTGTGACACAAGCGCCGCCAGCCCGGCTGGTTCAGACTGCTTCCGCCGAACCCGCCACCGTCACACAATGCCATGATACCAGCGTCTTTGGCCGGGTGATCTCGCCAAGGGTGGTTCTGATGCAGGGGTTCACCTGTTTTGCCGGCGCAAATGGCAACGGATCGGCGGGCAGCCCCAATGATATTCGTTTTGGTTCATGCCCGCTGGCGAGCACAACCTCCGCCCACCGGGATGAATGCAAGTGGGACGTGACGCTGAACGTGCAACTGGCGAACCCCGCCGATGCCGCCAAAATGGTGCCGGGTAAGGTCGTCCGCCTGGGCGGAAGTTTCCACGTCACGCGACAGGGCCAGACCGGTCGCGTGGCCGTGACCAATGCCACGATCCTGTTCGCAGACTATTACTGGGGGCGAAACCCCATCATTACATGCCGGCCGGCGGAGCTGGCCGCGCTTTCCCGGGAGACCGGCAGCGCGCTGTGTGTGCAGCAGGACATTCTTGACGATCTCAAGGCAAAAGGTCCTGCACTCGCGATGGCAGCGCGTTCGCCTTTTGACAATCGATGCAAGTGGTTTCCGTCGGCGATCCAAACGCGATAACCTGCCGTTCGCCCCATAAAAGAACGAACAGTATTTCGACTGCTACACGCACGTCAGCGCCGCCAACCGTGACCTGCGCCTATAACAGCTATTGGGTCTGGTGGGCGACACCGAGGCCGGCGTCAGAGTCCCCGTCCCTTGCGCCCTTCTTTACGGGCGGGCCATGAGAGGTAACATGCGGATAGTAAATTTCGCCGCCGCCGCCGCTGTCGCGCTGGGGCCGTCTGTCGCGTCCGCCCAGCCGTCCAAGCCTCCTTTCGCGCTGCCGCCGGAGAGCATCACCGTCACCTCCGTCAAGCCCTCCGATGAAACGATCAGCAGTTTCGTGGAGACGCGCAATGCGCCCACGCGCTTTCTGGGCAAGATGGCCCGCTGGCGGCGTCCGGTCTGCCCGCTGACGGTCGGGCTGGGTGACAAATACGCAAAATTCGTCACCCAGCGGATACGCGATGTCGCGGCAGCGGTCGGGGCGCCGGTGAATGCCGATCCCGCCTGCAAGCCCAATATCGAAGTGGTGTTCACCACCACGCCGCAGGCCTTCATGGACAACCTGCGCAAGACCGGCCGGGCGTTCCTGGGCTATCACGATAGCAATGCCCAAGCCGATGCGCTGGCGATAGTTACCCATCCCATCCAGGCCTGGTACACCACCGAAAGTCTGGACATGAATGGGCAAGGCCAGGTCGACAGCGGATTGTGCAGCGGTCCGTCGATCAATTTGCTGCAACTGGCGTCCTTTGGCATCGGGGGACTTTCGGTCCAACAGAATGTACAGCTGAACCTGACATGCGCCACGGCGATGCGCTGGACCGGCTCGCGGCTGAGCAATGGCTATGACAGCGGTTTCAATAACGTGTTGGTCGTAGCGGAGCCGGCCAAGCTGTTCGACTTTGAAGTGGGATCGCTGGCCGACTACATCACCATGATGGGCCTGTCCCAGGCGGCTTCGCTGGACAGCTGCCAGCAACTGCCCAGCATTTCCAATATGCTGGCGAAAGGCTGCGCCTCCGCCGCCAGCAAGATCACGGATGGGGACCTCGCCTATCTGCAAGGGCTCTACAGAGTGCCGACCGGCTATTCGCTGAGCGGACAGCGCGATGAGATGCGCTACGAAATGAAGAAGATACTGGTGACCGACAAGGGCAACTAGCGCGCGCCCGGCGGCGGAGAAACGTCCCTATGAAAATCCGGCGTATAGCTTCCCTGATTGCCCTGGCCGCTGTCGCGCTGATTCCGTCCGCGGCATCCGCCCAGCCGCCGCCGTCCAAGCCTCCTTTCGCGCTGCCGCCGGAAAGCATCACGGTCGTCGCCACCAAGCCTTCGGATGCGACGATCCGCAGTTTCGTAGAAAAACGCGCAGTGCCCACGCGTGTCCTGAACAAGATGGCCGCGTGGCGGCGCCCGATCTGTCCGCTGACGATCGGGCTGGGCGACAAATACGCAAAATTCGTCACCCAGCGGATACGCGATATCGCGGCTGCCGTCGGCGCGCCAGTGAATGCCGATCCCGCCTGCCGGCCCAATATCGAAGTGGTGTTCACCACCGCGCCGCAGGGCCTTATGGACAATGTCCGCAAGACCACACCATTGCTTCTGGGCTATCAGGACAACCGCCGCCAGGCCGATGAACTGGCCAAGGTCACTCATTCCATCCAGGCTTGGTACACCACAGAAAGCCTGGACTTTTTTGGAAGCCGGGTCATTGACGGCGGGCGTTGCGGGGGCACTTCGATCCCGTTTCAGACGTCGCAGGGCGCGGTTGGTCCGGGCGGCCTGTCATCGGCATCAGGATTTGACACGCTGAATCTGCCCTGCGCGATGGTAACACACGCCATTGGCGGCTCCCGGTTGAACAATGGACTGAACAGCGGTTTCTTCAATGTCTTGATCGTGGCGGAGCCTGCCAGGCTGTTCGACTATGAGGTGGGTTCGCTGGCCGACTACATCACCATGATGGCGCTGTCCCAGCCGGCTTCGCTGGACAGTTGCCAGGATCTGCCCAGCATCTCCAACATGCTGGCGAAAGACTGCGCCTCCGTCACCAGCCGGATCACCGACGGGGACTTGGCCTATCTGCAAGCGCTTTACAAATTGATGCCCGGGGACGTGATGTCCGTGCAACGTGACGAGATGCTTTATCAGATGAAGAAGATACTGGTGACCGACAAGAGCAATTAGCGCGCCCGGCGGCGGTTCCTCACCCTTGCGGGATGGGCAGCACGGGCATCACCTCGACGGATTCGCCGGGGAAGATGGCGAAGTGCGGATGGTTCTCGAACAGCTTGGCCGCGGCCTCGTGGCTGTCGGCGCGCAACACCATGAAGGCGCCCATGCTGTTGCTGATGTCCTCGATGCCGTCGGCGCCGACCGCCTTGGTCTTGCCCAGCGGACCGCCCATGTAAACGATCGCGTCCTTATGGGTGTCCACCCACCCCTTCCAGCCGGCCATGCCTTCCATCTCTTTTGCCTTGCGTTCGGCTTCGGGCATGGCCATCCAGGCCTGCATGCGGGGGCCGGTCTTGCTGCCGAGGAAGACGGCGAGGAAGGTGTTGGAGCTTGCGGACATGGGGTTTCTCTCTTCGAGCGGTTGGGGCGGCGTGAAGTTTCGCCACAACCGGGCGAAGGTCAACCGGTTCTTTGCCGATCCATATGAGCTGTCATTCCCGGCCGAGCATTGGGAGAGCAATGCGAGGGGAAGGGGATCCAGGCGTGTAACACTGTCACGGTGGCGACCACCTGGGTTCCCTTTCCTCGCCACGCGCTATCGCGCCTGGCTCGCCGGGAATGACAGATGGGTCCGTGAGGCCATCACTCTGCCTTGGCCACGACCTGTTCCAGTTGACCGATGAATTTCTGCCAGCCGAATTTCGCGCCCTGGAAGGCCTGGGTCTGGTCCGGCCTGAAGCCCGATTGTTCCATGCGCAGACGGGTTCCCGCGCCCGCGGGCGTCAAGGTCCAGGTCACCACGCTTTCCAGCCCCATGGCGTCCCAGGTGTAGGACAGCGCCTTGTTGGGCACGATCTCCAGCACGCGGCACGCCGCCGAACCCCAGTCGCCGCGCAAGGTGAAGCGGTGATCCACGGCCAGCGCAAAATCATTCTGCATCAGCCATTCCGCGATCAGCTGCGGCTGGGTCAAGGCGCGCCAGATCTTTTCCGGCGGGAAGGGGACCTCGCGTTCGATGACGACGGAGCGGGTTTCGGTGGCGGTGTTCATTGATCCATCCTTCTCAATAGGTCTTCGAGGTGAGGAGCGGTTCGCGTGAGCGAACGAAATGGTCCGTCGTTAGCGACAGCGTGAGTAGCGACGACCATTTCGAGCGACGAACGCCGCGAGCTTGGGTGAGCGGCCGAGCAGGCAACCGGCTAGCCTGTGTATTCATTGGTCCATTCTTCTGAGCAGATTTTCCAAAGCGTCGAATTTCTTTTGCCAGAAGCCGGTCATCTGGCTGGTCCAGTCGATCAGGGGCGCGAGGGCGGCGAGCTGGGCGCTGTAATGGGTCTGGCGGCCATCCTGGCGGTCGCGCACCAGGCCCGCGTCTTTCAAGATGCCCAGATGCTTGGACACCGCCGGCTGGGAGACCTTGGCACGGGCGGTCAGCGCGCCCACGGTCTGCTCGCCGTCGCGGGCGAGGCGCTCGAAGAGCGCCCGCCGCGTGGGATCGGCCAGGGTCTTGAACAGCAGGTCATGGGCATGGGGCATTTATCAATAACTCACGGGTTATTGATCGGATGCATAACCCACGGGTTATGGGAGAGTCAAGGGCTTGGTGCCACAAGTCCGCCCCTTTATTGTCATTCCCGCGCACGCGGGAATGACAATGGGGAGTTGGCTGCAGCCTCAGTGATAGGTCGTCACGACCCGCTCCGATGAAATCACAGAGTCGCTTTTGGGCGCGCCGTTGACGGCAACATACCAGCTCTTGCGCATGTCGCCGAGAACGGGCTCCAGGGTGCCGGGCCTGACCACCAGCCGCATGTTGATGCTGGACCAATAGCGCAGGGTGTCGAAGTCCGGCATATGAAACATGCTGGACATCTGGATGTGCGCCTTGGCGAAGTCCGCAGGCTCCGGCGTGGCATGGACCACGATCTCGGCGCAGCTCTGGCCTGCATCCTGCGGCGTGCAGGGCACCGGCCGGGCATAGGAAAAAGCGATATTGTGGGTGACCAGGAAGTACTGGCCCAGCCCCATGCCGGGCAGAAGCAGCGGCGCCGTCATCTGATACCAGACGCCCTGCTCAAGTTTGGCGCCGGCCCAGGTCGCGGTCTCCAGCGAATATGTCTGTGCCGTGTTGGCTTCAAGATATGCCGGCAGCAGCACGGTCTTGAGGTTCTGGGCCAGCGCCTTTGACGTGCCATCATCTTGGAACGGCGCGCCTGCGCCGAACGCGGCGGACACTTCGGTTGACAGGGCCGTGCTGAAATTCTCAGGCGTGCGCAGGTCATCGAAATCGCCGGTGCTGGTGACTTTGTAATTCGGCGTCTCCAGCAGGGCGATGGCCAGCATATCGGCGGTGAAGCGCTGGAGGAGGAGGTTGCCATTGGCCGGCCAGTGGCCCAGGTCGACCTTTGCCTTGGCGGCGGAATCATAACTCACCGTCCAGTCCAGCGGCTCCCGGTGGACATGGCGCTGCAGCGCGATCGTTCCACTGCTTTGCACGATCTGGCCGCCCGTCAGGTTGGTTTCGGTGGCGGCGATGTCCATCCGGGCGGTGTTTTCGGTCCAGGCGAACTTGAATTCGGCCGTGCGGGCGGGAAAATCCTTCATCAGCTCGGCGATCCTGGCGTCGCTTTCGTCTTCGCCCAGCCAGTGCTGCAGCAGGCGGATATTGTCCCGGGCATCGTCGTGAAAGCCGAACTCCCGGTCCATGGCGATGACGGTCTGAAGGGCGGTGATCGCCGCCTGATTGTCGCCCAGCGCGTGAAGGGTGGCAGCGACATTGAACTGCATGATGGCGGCGGACTGGTAATCCAGCGCCGCGCGATAGAGGCTTGCGGCATGGCGCGCCGCCTCCAGCGCCTGTTGCAGTTCGCCCGCGCGCTGCGCGGTATCGCAGTCGGCGCGCGCGGCATGGATCTTGTAGGCGTCGTTCGCCAGCCGGGCCGGACCCAGCGGCAACAACACGGTGACCGCGGGCCGCGCCGCCAGAACATCGAGCTGCGCCTGGGCCGCATCCAGCCGCGTCCTGCAATCGCCAGTGCTGGAGTCAGTGAGGAAGTCGGCATATTGCAGCCGCGCGTTCAACGCTTCGGGCGCCTGCGGGTCCGGTTGTTCCAGCCGCGCGATGGTCTTTTCGAAATCCGCCGCGCCGGCCACCGGCGCAATGGTCGTGGGCGCAGGCGTGTCTTGCGGCGCACAGGCGGTCAGGCCGAAAGCCGCGGCGATCAGAAACCAATATCGCAACAGGGCGTCGGACAACGCGCTAGCGCACCCGGGCCTTGGCCGCATGCCCGCAATCGAAGTTCTGGCCGATCAAGTCGGTGCTGATGACCGGGCAGTCGGTATAGGGCGAATAGGCGAAACTGTTATAGGGACCATAGGCGCCCAGCCCGTGGATGGTGGGGGAATGTTCGCCGCCGCCCGCGAAATGCATGCCATGTTCGTGCATGCCTTCGCCATGCTCATGCGCGCCGCCGGCATGGGCGAAGCCTGCGCCGCCGGCATGGGCAAAGCCCGCGCCGCCATGGGCAAAGCCGGCATGGGATGCGCCGCCGCTGGCAAGGCCGGAGCCATGGGCCCAGCCGCCGCCGCCGCCACCGCCGCCACCGCCGTGGAAGCCGCCACCGCCACCACCGCCATGACCACCGCCACCGCCACCATGACCGCCACCGCCGCCGCCGCCGCCACCACCGCCGTGGCCACCGCCGCCACCCCCACCGCCACCACCACCACCACCATGGGCAAGGGCGCCGGCCGAACCAGCCAGCATCAAGACTGTGACGAGTATGGAGAGATTGCGTTTCATGGCGGTGACCTCTCTGGCTGATGGGTCAATTGGCTACAGTATACCGCACCTTCTCCGACAGCTGTAGGGAATGGTCCTCCCCAAACGTCGTAATTGTTTGTCGTAAGAGGCGCGTTTTGGCTTAAGGCAGAATGCGAACCGATTGGGCTAAGTGCTTATATTCGGTGCTTTCCGGCTTCCGCTAGCCATGGTCCTGCGCCTCAAATTGCGCTGCAACAAAACAGGTGTCATCCCCGGCTGAGCCTTCGGCCGCCTTGACCATCCCGGCCGCGGCGGCGGCATAGCCTTCCGGATCGGCCTCGTTGCGCTTGGACAGGAAGATCACCGCGACCGCTCCGTGCGGGAATTTCGGCATCGCGCCGCCTAGAAGCGCGGCTTCGGCTTGGGGTCCATCGCCACCGTGGCGAGGTCGCGCAGCCTGTCCATGAAGCTGCCGGACTGCAGATAGTGCAGATGCGCGGCGAAGCGGTCCTCCGCCAGAACCGAACGGCCCAGATTCTTCTCTTCCTTTTTCATCAGGTCCAGAACCCGCTTGTCTTCATCGGCCGTCAGCCAGAAGCCGTGTCCGTCTTCGCAGAAATCCATCTCCAGGTCGTAAAGCCGGTACTGGAAGCTTTTCATCGGCTTTGCGCATTGCGGGCATTTCAGCGTGGTGGGCGAGGAGCCCAGCATCAGGCTGCCTTTTTCGTCATCGCCGAAATCGAACACTTCGTCTTCCAGGTCGGTCAATTCCTTCGGGGTCAGCCACATGCCCTGGCAGGACGGGCAGCTTTCCATTTCAATCCCATCGCGCTTGATGGGGGCAAGATCGGCATCGCAATTGGGGCATTTCATGATGGCGTCCGTTCTGGTGATCTGAAAAGAGTCATCGCACATTCCCGCGCCGGCCGAAATCCCCGCCCCGAGGACTGACGTTGATGCTACCAGCCCGCCGCCAGGCCATCCTTGCGATGGTCGGTGCCGGCGCGATAGACGCCATTGACCGGCGCACTTGATGTCTTGGACAGGTCGGGCAGGGGCAGGCTGGGATCGGGCGTGAACAGGATGGCCTGATAGCCGCCCATCGCACTGCCATCCACCGCTTGCACGTCATGGCCCATCGCCTTCAGGCGCGGACCGACCAGTGCGGCGAGGTTGGATTCCAAATCCAGCCGGTTGGCGATCTGGTCATGATGAAAGCGCGCCATGTCGGTTGACGCCTGCAGGTTGGCGCCCAGATCGACCAGGTTGACCATCATCTGGGCATGGCCTTGGGCCTGCATGTCGCCGCCCATCAGCTGCAGCGTCATGCGTTGGCCATCGCTGCGCCCGCTTTCCATCACAAAGGCGGCGGCCAAGGTATTGAACGGCCGCTTGTGCGGGGCGATGGCATTGGGGCTTTTGGGGTCGAGCGTGAATAGCCCGCCGCGATTGTGCAGCAGAAAGCCGTAGGGCGGCACGGTGACGCCGGAGCCGAAGCCGGAGAAATTGCTGTTGACCCAGGAGACCATGTTGCCCCAGCGGTCGGCGGCCGACAGCACGATGGTGTCGCCATCGCCGCTGGGCCGCCCCGGCCTGGTGGCGGACGCCTTGGCCGGATCGATCATGTGGCACAGGCTTTCGGCATGGGCCGGCGACACCAGCGCCTTCACTTTGTCGCCCAGGCCGGGATTGAAATCCGGATCGCCATTCACCGCGATCAAGTCGGCATAGGCCAGCTTCTTGGCTTCCACCAGCATGTGCCAGTAGCGCGGATCGGTGGGGCCCAGCGATGCAAGGCTCGAGCCCGGATAGACGCGGCCCACACACGCCGAAAGAATGTTCAGCATCTCATTGGCGGCAAAGCCCTGGCTGGGCGGCGGCAGTTCGGCGAGGGTGAAGCCGTGATAGTCGCTGGTGACCGGCTCGACCCATTCACCTTTATAAGCGGCCAGGTCGGCCATGGTCATGGTGCCGCCCAGCGCCTTTTCCTTGGCGACAATGGCGCGGGCGATATCGCCCTTGTAAATGGCGTCGCGGCCTTGCGCCTGCAACAGCCGCAACGCCTTGGCCAGATCGGGATTGCGGAAGATCTGCCCCGCTTTGGGCTGGCGGCCATCGATATACCAGGTGTGGATGGAGTCCGGATCGGGCGCGGTGCAGCAGCCCGCGGCATCCGACGGATTGGGGCCGAGGGCTCTGGGCAGCCGCCAGTCATTGGCCGCGCGTTCGGTCAGCGGCACGCCCTGGCTGGCATAAGTCGCGGCCGGCTCCAGCACCTGCTTGAACGTCATGGTGCCGTATTTCTCCAAGACCTCCTGCCAGCCCCACACCGCGCCCGGTACCGTGGCGGTCAGAATGCCGGCGCGCGGCATGCCCGAACCCGGGCCCCAATTGGCGGGATCGGCGCGATAGCCTTTGGAATTCATGAAGGCGACGGTCTCGCCGCTGGGCGCCATGCCGCTGGCGTTCAGCGCATGCAGCTTGTGGTCTTTGGCGGTGTAGATGATGGCGAAGAGATCGCCGCCCATGCCCACATTCATCGGCTCGATCAGGTTCAGCACCGCGGCGGTGGCGACGGCGGCATCCACGGCATTGCCGCCATGGCGCAGGATGTCCAGGCCCGCCTGCGCCGCCAGCGGTTCACTGGTGGCGACCAGGCCGTTGCGCGCCATCACTTCCGAGCGGGTCTGCGCCCGCCAGCCTTCGGTGCGGTCGCCGCGCACGGCGCTGCAGGCGGGTGCGGGTTGGGCACCGTTGCAGGTCGAGGTGGCGAGCGGCGCGGCGAGAGCAGGCGTGGCAAGCAGAAGGGAGAACAGAAGCGTCTTTGTGGGAATGTTCATGGCACTCTCCTTATTATTGTGCCGCCACACTACACGACGCCGGGTCGCGCCGGAACCCGGACTGTCATCCCCGGCTGAGCGCCGCAATGCGGCGCGAAGGGAGTTCGTAGCGTCAGCGTGCGAACGACCCAGGTGGCACCACCTTGACGGTATCAAACACCTGGGTCCCCTTCCCCTCGCATTGCTTGCGCAATGCTCGGCCGGGGATGACAGAGAGTTTCACGCCTCGCTGGCGCCCACCACGCGGTGGACGGAGACGATGTCGTCGGCCTTGATGTCGAAGCTTTTGGCCGGATTGAACTGTTCCAGCGTGATCCGGGAGGCGGTGCGCCTGATCAGCCGCTTGATCACCGCCAGCGGCGGGTCGCCGTCCTGTTTGGGCTTCTTCTGCACCAGCACAAAGGCGCCCAAGGTCACCGGCCTGCCGGGATGGATCAGTACCAACTCGCCGGGGAAGTAGCGCGGCTCCATCGAGCCGCCCACGACATAGACGCCGTAGGCGCTCGCCACGCCGGCCAGCGAGGCCGGGCGATCCACCATGTCGATCACATCGCCGTTCCACAGCGACCAGCCATCGGCGCCGCATTCCGCCATGCCCAGCACTTTCAGCTTTTCGGCCAGCGCGGCGCGCGTGGGCGTGACCTTGCCCGATGGGGCGGGGCCGGCGCCGTCCTGCAGCCATTCGGCGGAAACGCCAAGGGCGCGGGCGATGGCGACCAGATGCTTGGTGCCGCCGCCGGCTTCCAGCTGCTGGATCGCCTGATAGGTGATGCCGCCGGCCTTCTTGGCCAGTTGGGGCTGGGAAAGCTTGAGCGCCAGGCGGCGCTCCCGCACGCGATCGCTTACCGATTTGGGAGGGGCTGTCTTCATGGGACGCCATCTTACAAGGAAGCTTGAGGGCTTACAAGGTTTCTTGTGTAAGCCGATTTTGGAGCTTATTACAAGAATACTTGTTGACGTGCCGCAAGTAAGCTTGTTCACTGAACAAAGGCAGAACGGGAAACGGGGGGGGGGCGATGATCCCGG
>DATAWO010000163.1:0-31034 GCA_036267165.1 Rhizomicrobium sp.
GAATATACCGCGCGGCTTACCGATTGTTTCGCCCGCCATGGCACCCGCGGCACCTGGTATGCCCATGCCAGCGAAGGCTGCCTGCATGTGCGCCCGGTGCTGAACCTCAGGCAGGAAAAGGACGTCCAGGCGATGCGCGCCATCGCCGAGGAAGCCTTTGAGATGGTCCGCCAGTACAAAGGCTCGCATTCCGGCGAGCATGGCGACGGCATTGTCCGCAGCGAATTCCATCAGGAGATGTTCGGGCCGCATTTGGTCAAGGCGTTCGAGCAGGTGAAGGACATTTTCGATCCGCAGGGGTTGATGAATCCCGGCAAGATCGTGCGTGCGCCAAAATTCGACGAACGCAGCCTGTTCCGCTATGCGCCCGGCTATGCGGTGCGCGACTTCCAGCCGGCGTTGGACTGGTCGGAGTATCCCGGCGCCATTGGCGGCTTTCAGGGCGCGGCGGAGCAGTGCAACAACAACGGCGCCTGCCGCAAGTCCGAGGGGGGCGCCATGTGCCCGTCCTATCGCGCCACCCGCGACGAGCAGCATGTCACCCGCGGCCGCGCCAATTCGCTGCGGCTGGCGCTGTCGGGGCAGCTGGGCGAGGGCGCCTTCACCAGCGACGAGATGCTGGAGACAATGAAGCTTTGCGTCTCCTGCAAGGCCTGCAAGCGCGAATGCCCCACCGGCGTGGACATGGCGCGAATGAAGATCGAGGTGCTGTCGGCGCGGCTGAAAGAGCGCGGGCTCACGCTGCGCGACCGGCTGATCGCCGGTCTGCCGCGCTATGCGCCGCTGGCGGCCAGGTTCGCGCCGCTGCTGAACCTGCGCAATCGGTCACCCTTGCTGCGGCGGCTGTCGGAAACGGTGGCGGGCTTCAGCGCCGAACGCGACCTGCCCTTGTGGCGGCGCGACCGCTTCGACCATGCCGGCGAAAGCTTCGGCCCGGAAGCCGGCCACGAAGTGGTGCTGTGGGCCGACAGTTTCAACGCGGCCTTTGAACGGGAAATCCTGGACGATGCGCTCAAGACTTTGACCGTGGCGGGCTACCGCGTCCATGTCGCCAAACCAGCCGATGGATCCTCGCGGCCGCTCTGCTGCGGGCGCACCCATCTGGCGGTGGGCGATGTCGATGCCGCCAGGGCCGAGATGACGCGCGCGCTGGCGGCACTGGAGCCGTTCTTTGCCCGGGGCGTGCCGCTGGTGGGGCTGGAGCCCAGCTGTCTCTTCTCTTTCCGCGACGAGGCCTTGGCGATGCTGCCGGGCGCGGACAGCAAGCGCGCCGCCGCCCACGCCCTGTTGTTCGAGGAATTCATTGTGCGTGAAGCCAAGGCCGGGCGCTTCAAGCCGGCGTTCAGGCCTGCCACCCAAAAGGCGCTGTTGCATGGCCATTGCCACCAGAAAGCCTTCGGCGCCATGGGGGCGGTGGAAGCGGCGCTGGGGCTGATCCCGAATCTCAAACTGGAGAAGATCGAATCCAGCTGTTGCGGCATGGCGGGCGCCTTCGGCTATCAGGCCGAGACCGTGGAGGTGTCACGCGCGATGGGCGAACTGTCCTTGCTGCCAGCCGTGCGTGCCGCCGATGCCGATACCGTGCTGGTCGCCGACGGCACTTCCTGCCGGCATCAGATCGAAGGCGGGGCAGCTCGCCGGGCAGTGCATGTCGCCAGCCTGCTGGCGGCGCATCTTTAGCGATGTGAGGCGTTGAAGGCGTCCAGGCCCTTGTTGCCGGGGCACAGCTCTTTTTCCGACAGCCGGTTCAAGGGCGCCGCCACGGTGTTGAGATTGGCGTGCATGTCCTTGGGCGTGGAATCCATATAGATCAGGCCCGTCACCAGCTCGCCCACCGCGGCGTGGGCCTGCAGGTAATTCATCGCGCCGATCTTGTCGAAGGGATCATAGTCGGCCGCAAGTTTGGCCAGCTTGAGGGTCGAGCCGTCGTGCAGCGCCACTTCTTCGATGGTGCCCGGCGCATATTCCACCTTGATCGCCTCGCGTGGCTCCATGATGTCCAGCCGGTTCACCGCCTCATTGTGGGCGCGCACGAAGTCATAGGCCTTGGTCGAGCCGGCATGGTTGTTGAAGGCGACGCAGGGGCTGACAATGTCGATGAAGGCCGGGCCAGGATGGCTCATCGCCGCCATGATCAGGGGCACCATCTGCGCCTTGTCGCCGGAGAAGCTGCGGCCCACAAAGGTCGCGCCCACCATCAGCGCCATGCTGACCAGATCGAGCGGCGAGTCGGCATTGAACCCGCCCGATTTGCTCTTGGAGCCCTTGTCGGCGGTGGCGGAGAATTGGCCCTTGGTCAGGCCGTACACGCCATTATTCTCGGTGATATAGACCATATTGACGCCGCGGCGCACGCAATGGACGAACTGGCCCAGCCCGATGGAAGCGGAATCGCCGTCGCCCGACACGCCCAGGTACAACAGATCGCGATTGGCGAGATTGGCGCCGGTCAGCACCGACGGCATGCGGCCATGCACCGAATTGAAGCCATGGCTCTGGCCGAGCAGATAGTCCGGCGTCTTGGACGAGCAGCCGATGCCCGACAGTTTGGCGACGCGGTGCGGTTCGATGTTGAGCTCGAAACAGGCCTGGATGATGGCGAAGGAAATCGAGTCATGACCGCAGCCGGCGCAGAGCGTCGAGATCGAGCCTTCATAGTCGCGGTGGGTGAAGCCCAGCCGGTTCAAGGCGATGCCGGGATGGCGCAGCTTGGGCTTGGCGATATAGGTCATTCCGCGGCTTCCTTGGACGAGAGCGACAGGCGTTCGGCGATGGCCGCGATGATGAAACGGGCGGTGATGGGCGTGCCGTCAAAATGCAGGACGCAGACGAAGCGGGCCGGATCGATGCCGCACTCATTGACCAGAAGGCTGCGCATCTGGGCGTCGCGGTTCTGTTCCACCAGGAAGATCTGGTCATAGGCATTGATGAAGTCGGTGACGGCTTCGGGGAAAGGAAAGGCGCGCAGCCGCATGGTGTCGAGCTCAACGCCCTGGGTCTTGAGCGTAGCCAGCGCCTCGCGCACCGCCGGCGCCGTGGAGCCGAAATGGATCACCCCGCAGCGCGTCTTTCCTTCGGCTTTGGCGAGTTCGATCACCGGCGCCGGCACCAGTGCGCGGGCGGTGTCGAATTTGCGCAGCAGGCGCTGCATATTGTCTTGGTAGACCGGGCCTTCCTCGCTATATTTGGCGAAGCGGTCGCGGCTAGAGCCGCGGGTGAAATAGGCGCCCTTGCTGGGATGGGTGCCGGGCAGGGTGCGATAGGGGATCGCATCGCCGTCCACATCCAGATAGCGGCCAAAGGTCTTTCCGGCCTCCAGTTCTTCCGCGGTCATCACCTTGCCGCGGTCATAGACGCGGGCATCGTCCCAACCGAAGGGCTCGCACAGCCAGTCATTCATGCCGATATCCAGGTCTTCCAGCACGAAGACCGGGGTCTGCAGCCGCTCGGCCAGGTCGAAGGACAGGGCGCAGAATTCAAACAGCTCTCTGGGGTCCTCCGGCAACAACAGCACATGCTTGGTGTCGCCATGGCTGGCATAGGCGCAGGTCAGGAGATCGGCCTGTTGGGTGCGGGTGGGCATGCCGGTCGATGGCCCGCCACGCTGCACGTCGATGATCACCGCCGGTATCTCGGCGAAATAGGCCAGGCCCAGAAATTCCTGCATCAGGGAAATGCCGGGACCGGATGTGGCGGTGAAGGCGCGCGCCCCGTTCCAGCTCGCCCCGATCACCGTGCCGATGGCGGAGATCTCGTCTTCCGACTGCACGATGGCGAATTTGTTCCTGCCCGTTTCCGCATCGACCCGGTACTTGCGGCAATGCTTGCCGAAGGCCTCGGCGACGGAAGTGGAGGGCGTGATGGGATACCAGGCCGCCACCGTGGCGCCGCCATAGACGCAGCCCAGGCCCGCGGCGTCATTGCCGCTGACGAAGATGCGGTTTCCCACTTCATTGGCGCGCTCGATCTTGAGACCGCATGCGCCGGCCAGATTGTCGCGTGCATGGTCGTGGCCCATGCGCAGCGCCTGGTGGTTGGGCGCGATCAACGCATCCTTGCCCCTGTATTGCTCGCCAATCAGCTTCTCCAGCACCTCGATCTCGATGCCCAGCAGCTGGGCGATCGCGCCGACATAGATGATGTTCTTGAACAGCTGGCGCTGGCGCGGATCGCTGTAAGCGGCGTTGCAGATCTCCGTCAGCGGCATGCGCAGGATGTTGATGTCGTCGCGGAATTTCGACGGCGGGATGGCGCGGGAAGAATCGTAGAACAGGTAACCGCCCGGATCGATGGAGGCGACATCCTTGTCCCAGGTCTGGGGATTCATCGCCACCATCAGGTCCACGCCGCCGCGCCGGCCCAGCCAGCCATGGCCCGAGACCCGCACTTCATACCAGGTGGGCAGGCCCTGGATATTGGAGGGAAAGATGTTGCGCGAGGTGACCGGTACGCCCATGCGCAGGATGGAGCGCGCGAACATCTCATTCGCTGACGCCGAACCCGAGCCATTGACGTTGGCGAACTTCACCACAAAGTCGTTGACGGATTTTATCGCCGGCATGCGTACCCCGTCTTGGGCGTGCTCAGCAGGAATTTCTGCATGTCCCAGGCGCCGGTGGGGCAGCGCTCGGCGCAAAGCCCGCAATGCAGGCACAGGTCTTCGTCCTTGACCATGACGCGGCCGGTCTGGAGGCCGGTAGAGACATAGAGATCCTGGTCCTGATGCAGCGCCGGCGCCGTCAGCCGCGAGCGCAGGTCGCTTTCCGCGCCATTGGCGGTAAAGGTGATGCAGTCCATCGGGCAGATATCGACGCAGGCGTCGCACTCGATGCATTTGGGGGTGTCGAATACCGTCTGCACGTCGCAATTCAGGCAGCGTTCGGCTTCCAGGAAGGCCTGTTGGATATCAAAGCCCAGCTCGACCTCCAGCCGCACGTCCTTCAGCGTCTTTTCGATGGGAGCATGCGGCACCCGGTAGCGATGGTCGTTGGAGATATCGTTGTCATAGCTCCATTCATGAATGCCCATCTTCTGGCTGGACAGGTTGACCATGGGCGGCGGGCGCTTTGTGACATCCTTGCCCTGGCATAGCAGGTCGATGGAGATGGCCGCATCATGGCCATGCGCCACCGCCCAGATGATGTTCTTGGGCCCGAAGGCCGCGTCGCCGCCAAAGAAGACTTTGGGGTTGGTGGACTGCATGGTGACGGTATCGACCTTGGGCATGTCCCATTTGTCGAACTCCAGCCCGATGTCGCGCTCGATCCAGGGGAAGGCGTTTTCCTGGCCCACCGCAACCAGAACGTCGTCGCATTCCATCACCACATCCGGTTCGCCCGATGGCGCCAGGCTGCGGCGGCCCTTGGCGTCGAACTCGGCCTTCACCTTCTCGAAGCGGACGCCGGTCAGCTTGCCGTTCGTGTGCAGGAATTCCTTCGGCACCAGGAAATTGTGGATCGGGATGCCTTCATGCATCGCATCTTCTTTTTCCCAGGGGCTGGCTTTCATTTCCCCGAAGCCGGAGCGCACCACCACATTGACCTGTTCGCCGCCCAGCCGGCGCGAGGTGCGGCAGCAATCCATGGCGGTGTTGCCGCCGCCCAGCACGATCACGCGGCTGCCGATGCTGGTGGTGTGGCCGAAGGACACCGATGCCAGCCAGTCGATGCCGATATGGATATTGGCGCCCGCTTCCTTGCGGCCGGGAATTTCCAGTTCGCGCCCGCGCGGCGCGCCACAGCCGACAAAGATGGCGTCATAATCCTCGGCCAGCAGGTTTTTGAGGGAATTGACTTTCTGGCCCAGCCGCAGTTCCGGCGCGAGATCGAGGATGTAGTTCACTTCCTCATCCAGCACGGTTTCCGGCAGGCGGAATTTCGGAATTTGAGTGCGCATCATGCCGCCCGCCGCGGCATCGCCGTCATACAGCACCACCTCATAACCCAGGGGCAACAGATCGCGCGCCACGGTCAGCGAGGCGGGACCTGCGCCGATCAGCGCCACGCGCTTGCCGTTCCGCTCGCGCGCGGGCTGCGGCATGCGCGCCTTCACATCGTCCTTGTTATCGGCGGCGACGCGCTTGAGGCGGCAGATGGCGACCGGCTCGGCCTTCTTGGTCACTTCCTCGACCCGGCCGCGGCGGCAGGCCGGTTCGCACGGCCGGTCACAGGTGCGGCCCAGGATGCCGGGAAAGACATTGGAATGCCAATTGACCATATAGGCGTCGGAGTAACGCCCCGCCGCGATCATGCGGATATATTCGGGCACCGGCGTGTGGGCGGGGCACGCCCATTGGCAGTCCACCACCTTGTGGAAGTAATCGGGATTTTTGATGTCGGTGGGTGTCATGCCACCGGCAGAAGAAGGTGCGGCCTGTGATGGCTCGCTTATGACTGAACTACTCATAACGCTGACCGATTCCCCAAATGACCTGCCCCAATGCGAGACCAACGTCGGTGGATATTCAGCTGATGGGCGTGTTGGTCCTGAATTCTCTGTTCTGAGCGTGTCCGGAGATACCGGCGTTTCCTGCTGCCGCATCTTAGCGAGGCGGGCCCTTGGGCAAAAGGGTCCGATTGGCGAAAGCACACCACCGGTGTGGTGTGAAAACTGTTTAATCGCAGGATGTTAAGCTGGCGGTCGATTCCGCATCTGCTAACAGGGGCCAGGCTGTCAACAACATCGAAAACCGCCTTCTATTCCGCCGCCACCGGGGCGCGCTGTTCCAGGGGCGCAGGCGAGGGATAGAGCTTCTTTCGCAACTGCGCTGCGGCGCCGAACAGGACGTCGCGAACCTCCAGCTGCCTGTCCGGCGTCATGCGCCGGGCGTCATCGCTGGCGGACAGGGCGGCGACCGCACGGCCATCGCGGTCCAGCACCGGAACGGCGATGCAGCGCATGTCGGCATGATTCTCCCGGTCGTCGAGGGCATAGCCCTGCTCGCGCACCCGCTTGAGTTCGGCGCGCAATGCTATGGCGCTGGTAATGGTGTAAGGCGTCAACGCCACCAGCGCGCCATCCATGATGACGGCTTCCATCTGTTCATCCGGCAGGGACGCCAGCAGCACCTTGCCCAGGCCGGAGCAATAGGCTTCGAGCTGGCCGCCCACTTTTGTATAGACGGGAAAGGCGCCGGGCGCCGCGACCTTGGCGACATAGGTCACCATGCCGTGTTCCAGCACGCCCAGATGCATGGTGAGATTGAGGCGCCCGGACCATTCCGTCATCAGGGCCTGGCTGGCGTCACGCAACAGTTCGCTGATGGTGACATTGCGCGACAGCGACAGAAGCAGAAGCCCGGTGCGATAGCGTCCGCGGGGCCCTCGCACCACCGCGCCGATGTCCTCGAGCGTCTGGATCAGGCGGTAGCCCGAGGCTTCCGGAAGATTGGCCCTGCGGCTCAATTCGCAGCTGGTCACCCACTCTTCGGGATCGTGAAAGGCTTTCAGGATCGCGAAAGCCTTCATCACCGAATGATTTTTGGGTGTTGCCACCTGGCTCGTTCCTGTCTGACAGCACAAGGGGACAAATGCACCGCCCCCGTTTCCCCGTGCCGCCTTCTGGGCGGTCTTTGCCGCGGGCGGTGCGGGGGAAACATTGCCGCCAATGTCAGGATAGCCAAAAAGTGACGGTCAGTCATCCCTCATCAGATGAGAGGCCGGTTCGGGCCTTGCCGTCCAAGCCCCCACGCCAAAACGAGGAATGCCGGCGCCCCAAAACTTGACGGCCCCCATCCGGCGTTGTCGAGTGGCCCAAAGGGGCGCCAAAGCCCCCAACCAAAAACACAAGCGTCTCGGGGGCATGGGCCAGGGCAGATTTTGGGCGGCGTTGCTGGCGGGCGCGATGCTGATGGCATCGCCCGTTCGGGCCTTCACCGATTCCGAATGGCCGACTTACGGCCATGACTATGGCGATACCCGCTTTTCGCCGCTCAGCCAGATCACGCCGGCCAATGTCACGTCGCTGCGGCCGGTCTGGGCCTACCACATGCGCCCGCCCGACCGGGACGCCAGGGGCTTTGCCTCTTCCGAAGACACGCCGCTGGTGGTGGGCGGCATGATGTATGTCTCCACGCCCTATGGCCGGGTGGTGGCGCTGGATGCCGAGACCGGAAAGGAGCGCTGGGCCTATGCGGTCCCCGATGGCGACCAGCCCGCCACGCGCGGTGTTTCCTACTGGCCGGGCAAGAAATCCGAGATCGTGTTCGGCACCCGCTCCGGCCTCCTGATCGCGCTTCATGCGGACAATGGCGCGCCGGTCAAAAGCTTCGGCAAGGGTGGCGTGCTGGATCTGCACAGCGATCGGGTGATGCAAGGCTTTCCCAAGGCGGCTTTGGGCATCACCTCCGCGCCGGTGATCTACAAGGATCTGATCATCACCGGCTCGCGGGTGCAGGAGACGCCACAGCAGGGCGCATCCGGCCAGGTCCGCGCTTTTGACGTGCGTACTGGGCGCGAAGTCTGGCACTTCAATGGCGTGCCGCAGCCGGGCGAGAAATTCCACGATACCTGGGAGGGCGACAGCTGGAAGAACCGCTCCGGCGTCAATGTCTGGGCTGGGCTGACGCTCGATGCCAAACGCGGCATCGCCTATCTGCCTTTTGCCGCCCCAACCTTCGACCAGTCGGGCAACGACCGCAAAGGTTCTTCACTGTTCTCCAACACGCTGGTGGCGGTCGATGCCGCGACCGGAAAATATCTCTGGCATTTCCAGGCGCTGCACCACGACCTGTGGGATTATGACCTGCCCCTGACCACGCTGGTGGCGGTGAAGAAGGACGGCCGCACCATCCCCGCCATCGCGGTGATGAGCAAGGCAAGCCTGCTGTTCCTGCTGGACCGCGTCACCGGCAAGCCGGTCTATGAGATCAGGGAGACACCAGTGCCCACCGACACCGACATGATCGGGGAGGCGCCGTCGCCCACCCAACCCATGTCGGTGACGCCGCCGCTTGGCCGCACCTCTTTCGACCTATCGGAGCTTGCCAATCTGACGCCGCAGCAGAAGGAAGGCTGCGACAGGATCATCAAGTCCATGAATATAAGAGGCGCGAAATTCCTGCAGCCGCAGCGGGTGGACAGCGGCGTGGCGCGCTTTCCCGGCTCCTGGGGCGGCATCGACTGGAGCCACGCCGCCTTTGATCCCCGCTCGGGCATCTATGTGCTCAACATCTCCGACATGTCTTCGCCCCAGGTGATGGTGCGAAAACCCGACGGCACCTATGACATGCGCGACGGTTATCAATGGTTCTGGGACAAGGTCTCGCACATGCCGTGCCAGGTGCCGCCCTGGGGCGAGCTTTACGCCGTGAATGTGAACACCGGCGGCATTCTCTGGCATACAACTTTGGGCGTGACCGACAGTCTTGCCAATTCTGAATTTGGGCCCAGCACAGGCCGGCCCAATGTCGGCGGTCCCATCATCACCGGCGGCGGCCTGATCTTCATCGGCGCCACCGATGACAAGCGCCTGCGCGCCTTCGACGTCAAGACGGGCAAGGAATTGTGGACGTTCAGATTGCCGGCCTCGCTTTACGGCACGCCAATGACTTATCGCGGCAGGAGCGGCAAGCAATATGTCGCCGCGGTGACAACCGGCGGCTTCTGGGGAGAGGCGGCCGGCGCCGATGACGTCACCGCTTTTGCGTTGCCCTAGCGTTTTTTGGCAAAGATTACTGTCAGGCAATTGGCGCCGTCGCGGCGCTGATAGCTGGTCTTGGCGCTCAGGCCCATCACCATGGCGATGCCGGCCTGTCCGGCCGGCCGCGTCTCCGGCGCAAGCGCTTCATCCCTCTTGGCCTTCCAGACGAGCGGATTGAACGGGGGCGCCTCGTCCTCATAGGTGAGGGTGAATTCGGGATGGGGCTTGAGGCTGAGCCGCACCGGCTTTTCGCATTCCCCGCCATAGCCATATTTGATGGTGTTGGAGAAAAGCTCCTCGACCACAATCCTGGCGCGTGATACCAAGGAGATGTCGATTTTCCATGCGTGACAGGTCTGTTCGATGTCGTCCAGCGCTGCGTGCAGGGCATTTATTTTCGCGGGGTAGTTCAGCGTCAGCTCTGCCGGTCCTGGGGGATATTCCATGATGATTACGCCATCACGAATTTTGGGTCTTGCCGTGGCGCTTGCCGTCGGCTTCGCGGCGTTCTCCGCGCAGGCTGAAGACGCCATAGGACAAGTGAAGACCGCGAAAGGCGATGTGAAAGTCTTGCGTCATGGCGCGACCCAGTCGCAGGCCCTGGCCGTCGGCGACCATGTCTTCCAGTCCGATACCATCAGCACCGCCAAGGGCGCTTCGGTCGGCATCACTTTCATGGACAACAGCATGATATCGCTGGGACCGGGCAGCCAGCTCGCGCTGGATCAGTTTCAGTTCGATACTACGACCCATGCCGGGGTTTTCAATACGTCGCTGACCAAGGGAACGCTGGCGGTCAAGTCAGGACAGATCGTGCAGCAGACACCGGAGGCGATGCATATCAAGACGCCGGCCGCGCTTCTGGGCGTGCGGGGCACGGAATTTGTGGTACGCGCAGACGAGAACAGCTGATGCGCCGCCCTCTCTTTCTTCTGGCGCCGTTTGCGGCGGTGCTGTTGGCGGGTTGCGCCGCCCGGGAAACAGTGATCGTCCTGCCTGCCGCCGATGGCCATGTCGGCGGGGTGGTGGTGGAAAGTGGCGGCAAGACGGTGGTGCTCGACAAGGCCTATGCGTCAGACCATCCGGGCGATGCCCAGGCAGGCGAAGCCAAGCCGGAAGAGGTCAATCAGGGTTTCACCGATGTGCTGGCGGCGCGCCCGATCCAGCCGGGCGATCACAAGCTCTATTTCAAGAATGACAGCGACGAGATGACGGACGACTCCAAGGTGGAGTTCAACGACAAGGTGTTTGCCGATGTCCACCGCCGCGCCGCGGCCGAGATCGTCATTATCGGCCATACCGACACCACCGGGGAAACGGGCCATAACGACGGACTGTCGCGCGACCGCGCCGAAGCGATCAAGAAACTTCTGCTCGATCGCCACAGCGAACTGCCGCCCAATATGGGCATCACCACCGCGGGCCGCGGCCAGCGCGACGACAGGGATCCGGCCAATACGCCCAATCCCAACGAGCGTTACGTCGAAATCATTGTGCAGTAGCTCCACGCCAGCGCACCGTCAGGATGGTCAAATCGTCTGACGGTTCGGCGCCGGCGACATAGGCGTGCACCGCATCGTGCAAGGCCTTGATGACGGCGCTGGCGGGCAAACCCGCCGGCAGCGCCGCCAGCACTTCGCAGGCCCGTGCCCGGCCCATCACCGCGCCTTCGCGCGTCATGGCTTCGGTGATCCCGTCGGTGATGATGCAGAGCAGATCGCCGGGTTTCAGCTGGAATTGCTCCGTGGGATAGGAAAAATCTTCCATGATCGAGAGCGGTGGCCCGCCTTGCGCGTCCACGGCTTGCGGTTGTTCGCCAGCCCGCAGCAGGAAGGGGGCATCATGGCCGGCGCTGCAGAAGCGCAAGTCTCCGGTGGTGAGATCCAGAATGCCGGCGAACATGGTGATGAACAGCATTTCGGGATTTTCGCGCGAAATCTCGCTGCTGGTGCGGTCGATGATGGCGCCGATGTCGCGCTCCCCGCTGAGCGCGATGCTTTTGCAAAGCGACTTGCCCAGCGCCATGAACAGGGCGGCCGGCACGCCCTTGCCGCTGACATCGCCCACCGAAAAGAACAGATGGTCCTCGTCCATCTTGAAGAAATCGAACAGGTCGCCACCGATCTGCCGCGCCGGGATCATCAACGCATCCAGCTCGAAACGCGCATCACCCTCCAGCGCATTGGGGTCGGGCAGGATGCCCATCTGGATGCGGCGCGCCGCCTCCAGTTCGCCTTCGGTGCGGGCAGCGGCCAGCTTGCGCTGTTCCAGCTCCTGGCGCAGGCGGCGGCGCTGCATATCGGCCTGGGCGAAGCCGCCGCCCATATCGGCGATGGCGACCAGTGCCAGGCCGATGGCGGGGGTGGCGGTATCCAGCAGGATATGGCTCTGGTGCCACAGGCCAAAACCCAGTCCCGCCAGCCCCGCAAACACCACGGCGCCCAGCACAATCTGCCAGCGCGGCTTCAAGAGCGGCAGAAGCATGATCAGCAGCAAGGCCAGAACCAGCGTCAGGCCGAACTCGGCGGCGCGGGTCCAGCCGGGCCGCGAAGCCAGGCTGGCTTCCAGCACATTCTCCAGAAGCTGGGCATGGATTTCCACGCCCGGCATCAGGCCCACCGGGGTCATGCGCTGATCCACCCGGCCCAGGCCCGTCTCGCCCAGAAGCACGATGGCATGGTCGAAGGCTGATGGCGGGACCTTGCCTTCCAGCACTTTGTAGGCGGAGACAAAGCGGCGCTCGTCATGGGGCGAGAAATTCACCCACACGCTGCCATCGCCTTGGGTGGGAATGTCGAGCGCGCCCAGCGAAACGGTCGCCACCTGGCCGCCCGCGAAGCGCAGTTCCACGAGCCCCGCCGGTGGATTGCGGATCGCCATCCGCAACGTCTCCAGGCCCAGGCCCGGCGCCAGCCGGCCCGAGATCAAAGACACCAGCGGCATGCGGCGGAAGGTGCCGTCGGCATCGGCGATGACCGACGCGACGCCATGACCGGCCGCGGCGTCGTCCAGTGCGGGAATGCTGCGCAAGGTCTTTTCAAAGCTTGGCAGAAGCGCCGCCAGATCCTGTCCCGGGCTCTGGCCGATCTGGCGGAAGGGCACCAGCTTGCCGGTGTCGGTAGCGCCGTCCGAAGGGGGGATGCCGATGCCGATGGCGATGGGGCCGCTCGCCAGCGCCCTGGCCAGGGCGGCGTCATGGCTTGGCAATTGCCGCAGCTCGGCGATCAGCGGGGCGGAAAGACCACCGGCATGCTTCAACCATTGTTCGGGCGATTGCTGGTCCGGTTCCGGCCATAGCAGATCGATGCCCAGTGCGACGGGACCGGCGCCGGTGATGGCGGACACCAGCTTCGCCTGAACCTGGCGGGGCCAAGGCCATTGGCCGATCCTGGCCAGGCTGGCATCGTCGATCGCCACAATCACCACGGCGTCGGTGTGACGGTCGCGCCCCATCAGGCGCTGATAGGCATCGAACAGGTTGAGCCGGGGGGCGGCGAAGAGGGCGGGGACAAAGACCTGCAGCAGCAGGAAGAAGGCCAGCATCGTCCAGGCGGCGCGGCGGCCCCATCCGCCCAGGACAAGGCGTGCCAAGCGGCCCATTTCAGCCTTCAGACGTCAAGGACAAGCCCGTCATAGGCGATCACGACATCCAGTTTCTTGTCGGGGCGGGTGATCTCCTCGAAGCGCAGGGTTTCGTTGAAGATGCCTTCCAGCCGCTGGTCGTCATAGACGGGCTCGTGATGGAACAGGCAGAGTTTTTTGACCGCCCCCATCTGGCACAGTTCCACACCCATGATGTTGCTGGAATGACCCCAATCCTCCTTCACCGATACGGTGTCGGCCAGGGAATACATGGCATCGAAGATCACCAGGTCGGCGCCGCTGAAGAATTTCGCGACCCGCTCCATCTCCGCCCTGTCCTGCGCCTTGTGTTCGGAATCGGTGGTGTAGATGACGGTCTTGCCGCCCTTCTCGATGCGGTAGCCATAGGAATCATTGCCGTGCAGCTGCAGGGTGCCTGTCACCCTGGCGCCGGCGATGTCATAGGTCTTGCCGGCCTCCAGCTTGACGAATTCGATGGTCGCGGCCAGCGCCTCGAATTCGACCGGGAAGCAGGGCGCGTGGTTCTGGTTGCGGATCGCCTGCTCCATCCTGTCGTGGCAGCTGTAGAGGATGATGCGGTTGCCCGGGATGTAGCAGGGCACGAAGAAGGGAAAGCCCATGATGTGATCCCAATGCACATGGGAGATCAGCACATGATAGGTTTGCGGCTGCTTGGGCCCGTGCTTGATGATGGCGCCAAGCGAGAATTCGCGCACCCCCGAGCCCAGGTCGCACAGCAGATATTCCGGCTCGCCGGTATCCACCTGCACGCAGGAGGTGTTGCCGCCGAAGGTGCCGCGCTCGAAGAAGTTCAGTTCGCCGTCGCAGAAGGCTTCCGCTTTTTCCGGCGTGTCGAGATTTTTGCCGGCGCCCCTGACCAGGGCATTGACCAGCTTCTTGCGCACGCCCTTGGCGCCCAGTGGCGCGGGCAGGGAGCCGCGCGTGCCCCAGAAGGTGATTTTCATGCCACGCCCCCTTCAGCCCATGTCGAACTGGGCCAGCGCGTCCGGCGCCAGCTTGGCGACCGCTTCGCGGGTCGTCTGGAAGATCGGCATCAGATGGTTGAGCCGGGCGATGGAGAATATCTCCACCAGCATGGGCGGCAGCGCCGCAATCCCGAAGTCCTTGTTCTCCGTCCTGGCGGCTTTTTGCGCGATCACCAGCGAACGCAAGCCGGCGCTGCTGATATAGTCGACCCCGGACAGGTCCAGGATCAGGGCGGTCCTGGTCCCGGTCAGGGCCGCCGACAATGCTGTCGTGAAGTCATCGGCATTGGACAGGTCTATGCGCCCGGACGCCATGGCCAGCGTGGCGCCGCCGACGCCCTTTGGGTTCAAATCCATTACCTGTCGCCCCAGCCAAAATGCTGTCTATGGGGCGTCAGCCTAAGCTGGCAGGCCCGGCCCCGGCAAGGGAAGGATCAGGCGTCAGGCCCTCCAACAGATTGGAGAAATTCAATTCTTTGACCAGCGCCACCAGCTTTCGGCCCTTATCGCAGGTGCGAAGTTCATGGCGTCGAAATAGCCGCGCCGAGGGGCCATGAAGACCGCCGCTGAAATCTGTGCCCGCCAGTCTTGTAGAGTTGCCGGCATGAAACGGCTCCAGCACCATCACATCCTCACCGGAACAGCGACAGCGGAATGGCGGCGGCCATGGCGCGATAGCCGGCAGGCGACAGATGCAGGCCATCGCCGGAATCATAAGCAGGCGCCAGATGGTCAGGCCGCGCGGGATCGCGCACCGCGGCGTCGAAATCGATCACCGCATCGAAATGCGTGCGGCTCCAGGCGTTCACCGCCATCCGGTCGGCTTCGCTGACCGGCTTGGGATGATAGGGCCCGCAATCCATGAAAGGCGTGATGGTGGCGCCAAAGACCTTGATCCCGGCGGCATGGGCGCTCTCGATCATCTGGCTGTAGGCAGTCACAAGCTGGCGCACCAGCGCCTGATGCGCGGCCTGGGACTTGCTGCCGTCGGGATCGAACGTGCCGATGTCGTTGATCGCCTCAAACACGATCAGCCAGCGCGCGTCCGGTTGCACCAGCACATCGCGGTCCAGACGGCTCATGGCATTGGGGCCCAGACTGTCCGAGAGGACGCGGCCGCCGCCGATGCCATGGTTCAGCACCCCGATCCTGAGCCCGGCGTCGGCCAGGCGATGGGCCAGCGCATCGGTCCAGCGGTCATTGCCATTGGTGGTCGAACCGCGGCCGTCGGTGATGGAATCGCCCAGCGCCACCACCGCGCCCGCGCCGCCTGTGACATCGATGCCGGCGATGTTGAACCAATGGTCGAATTTCTCCGCGCCCGGCAAGGCGGGGTCCGCGACATGATCACCGTGCAGCAGATATGAGGTGGTGCGCGAGCCGGGATGACTGGTCTGTTGCGCGGGCGTGGTTTCGAAATGCAGGGTGACGGCGAGATCGGCGCCCGTGAGTTGCAGGGGATCGGAGACATATTCCGCGCCCGCCGGGATGGTGACATCCGCCGCGCCCGAAAAGCGCAAGGCGGTGTCGCTGGCCGGCTCAATGGCATCGCTGCCGGACGCCACAGCCCGGGCGAGATGCGCGGCGGTGATGTGCAGCGGCGCGGTGCCGAAGGCGTTGGACAACCGCACCCTGAGGCTCTTGCCCTGAATGGAAAGATGCACCGTCTGGCGCAGGGTGGCGTCGTCCAGCGCATGTGCGGGCAAGGCGTTGCGGTCTTCCGGGATTTGCTCAGAGGTGGCCCAACTGCCGGTCCAGCGCTCATCCGCCCACGAGGCCTGGGCCGGCGCCCCCAGCACCAGGGCCGCTGTCAGGACAGCGAAAACCCGCACCATTTCCACCCCGAATATTTTCTGCACGGTAGCGTTACCAGCAGCCTGCGGTAAAGAGGCCGATCAGCCCGCCGCGAGGCGGAAGATGGTGGTGGAGCGCAATGTCTCGCCCGGCCTCAGCAAAGTGGAAGGGAAGTCCGGCTGGTTGGGACTGTCGGGAAAGTGCTGGGTTTCCAGCGCCAGACCGTCGCGCTTCCGGATCTCGCGGCCTTCGGCATTGAACTGACCAGGTTTCACATTGTTGGTGGAATAGACCTGGATGCCGGGTTCGGTGGTCAAAACCTCAAGCGCGAGGCCGCTTTCGCGATCCCGCATCCGCGCCGCCCAATCCAGCGCGGCTGGTGCGCTTTTGTTCAACACGAAATTGTGGTCCAGCCCGCGGGCCAGCGCCATCTGCGGGTCATCGCAATCCACCCGCGCCCCGATGACAGCCGGTGTGCGGAAGTCGAAGGACGTGCCGGCCACCGCTGCGGTCCGGCCGGTGGGTATCTGCTGCGCGTCGGTTGGCGTCATGGCGTCGGCGTTCAACTGCAGTTCCTGCTGCAGCACCGAATTGGCGCCGGCCAGATTGAAGTAGATATGCGTGGTGAGATTGATCACCGTCGGCGCATCGCAGGTGGCGGCGTAGTCCAGCCGGAGTGAATCTTCCGTCACGCTATAGGTGACTTCGGCCGTGACCGTAGCGGGAAAGCCCTGGTCGCCATCGGCACTCACCAGACGCAAGCGCAGAGATGTCCGGCTCACTTCGGTCACATCCCAGAGGCGCGCGCCCCAGGACTGTCCGCGTCCGCCATGCAGCGTGACGCCATTGGCGTCCGGCGACAGCGGATAGTGGCGCCCTTCGATGGTGACGCCGTTTTTCAGGCGGTTGGCATAGCGGCCGATCAGGCAATTCCACCAGCCGCTGGCTTCATAGGCAGCCAGATCCTTGAGACCCAGAACCACATTGCGTCGCCTGCCGCCCTGCCCCGCCACTGTGATGGCGGTGATGGTGCCGCCCATGTCCAGGATGGTGGCATGGAGCCCGGGTCCGCTGCCCAAAGTGAAGGCATGGACAGGCGCACCGTCTTTTTTGTTGCCGTAACGTGTCCGCGCCATGTCATTAATCCCGGAAAATCAGGCAGAAACCGATATGAGCGGCACACCGACAAGTCAATCGCGCCGCCCATTGCGTCATATGTCCATTTGCCCCGGCTTTTGCTAGGACAGATTCCGGAGAGAGGGGAACTTGGCCAGAAAGAACACCCGCCGCAGCGGCAGTGTCGTTACCATTCATGATGTGGCGCGCCATGCCGGCGTCTCACCCATGACGGTGTCGCGCGTCATCAATTCCGAGACCAATGTGCGGGAGGAAACCCGCGCCAGGGTCAACACTTCGATCAAGGCGCTGCGCTATTCGCCCAATCTGGCGGCGCGCAGCCTGGCCAGCGCCGACACGGTGCATATCGGCATCCTGTATGCCAATTCCACCGCCGCCTATCTGAGCGAATTGCTGCTGGGCAGTCTGGAACAGTCGAGTCTTTCGGGTTGCCAGCTTGTGCTGGAGCAGTGCGAAGACCTGGAAAGCGAACGCAAGGCGGTGCAGCGGTTGATCGCGGGCGGCGTCAACGGCGTGATCCTGCCCGCGCCGCTATGCGATTCCGAGGACGCGCTCAAGACCGTGACGTCCGCGGGCATCCCTACGGTACTGGTGACGTCGGGCCGTCCGGCACCCGGCTTTGCGGCTGTTTCCATCAACGACTTCGAAGCGGCGCGCGAGATGACGCGCCACCTTCTGGGGTTGGGTCATCGCCGCATCGCCTTCATCAATGGACATCCCGGCCATACCGCCTCCGGCCAGCGGTTTCGCGGCTATATGGAGGGCATGACGGAAGCCGGCCTTTCCGTGGGCGCCGACCAGGTGGCGCAGGGCTTCTTCACCTACCGTTCGGGCCTGGAGGCGGCGGAACGGCTTTTGACCAGTGGCTTCAACCCGACCGCGGTCTTTGCCTGCAACGACGACATGGCCGCCGCCACCATGGCGATCGCCCATCGCAAGGGGCTGGACGTGCCGGGCGATATCGCCATCGCCGGTTTTGACGACACCCCGCTCGCCACCATGATCTGGCCGGAACTGACCACGGTGCGCCGTCCCATTTCCGACATGGCGCGCGAGGCGGTCAGGCTCCTGATCGAGCAGGTGCGCGCCAAGCGCGGCGGCGCCCCCCGGCCGGTGAAGCATACGATGCTCAACTTCACCCTGGTCAAGCGTGAATCGACAGGCGCGGGCCCTGCGGCGAAACGCAAACCCAAGGCGTGATGCGCCCCAGTGTGGTGGTTCAGAAGTCCCCTTCGGTATCGCGGGCCAAGTCCATAAGGGGCTTCTGAACCAAAACCACACTGGAATCATATATTTCCAGTGTCCCTTTGAATCCGAAATTCGCTACCGATAATGCCGAGAGATCGAGCGAACTTCGGATTCGGGACACTAGCCTTGCTTCGTGCTAACACTGGCGCCGGGGGAGTCAGCCGTTGGCCAAGAAGAGCGGACGCCGCAGCGGCAGTGTTGTCACCATCCATGACGTGGCGCGCCATGCCGGCGTCTCGCCCATGACGGTGTCGCGCGTCATCAACGCCGAGACCAATGTGCGGGAAGAGACGCGCGCCCGGGTGGCGGCCTCGGTCGCGGCGCTGCGTTACGCTCCCAACCAGGCGGCGCGCAGTCTCGCCAGCGCCGACGCCACCCATATCGGCGTTCTCTATTCCAATCCCAGCGCCGCCTATCTCAGCGAGTTCCTGCTGGGCAGCCTGGAACAATCGAGCCTTTCGGGCTGTCAGCTGGTGATCGAGCAATGCGAAGGCGTGGAGAGCGAGCGCGAGGCGATCGAGCGCCTGGTCAAGGGCGGCGTGGACGGCGTCATTCTGCCCGCGCCTTTGTGCGATTCCCAGGAGTCGCTCAAGGGTGTTGAGGAGGCACGGCTGCCCGCCGTGCTGGTGGCCTCGGGCCGTCCCGCCGCCGGCCTTTCGGCTGTTTCGATCAACGATTTCGAGGCGTCGCGCGCCATGACCCGCCATCTTCTCGGCCTGGGCCACCGCCGCATCGCCTTCATCAACGGCCATCCCAACCAGACCGCCAGCGGCCAGCGGTTCCGCGGCTATATCGAAGGCATGACGGAAGCCGGCCTGTCGGTGGGCACCGATCAGGTGGCGCAGGGCTATTTCACCTATCGCTCCGGCCTGGAGGCGGCGGAAAAGCTGCTGGACACATACCGCCCCACCGCCATCTTCGCCTCCAATGACGATATGGCCGCCGCCGCCATGGCGGTCGCCCATCGCAAGGGCCTGGATGTGCCGGGCGACCTGTCGGTGGCGGGGTTCGACGACACCCCGCTGGCCACCACGGTATGGCCGGAGCTGACCACGGTGCGCCAGCCCATCGCGGACATGGCGCGCGAGGCGGTCCGGCTCCTGATCGAACAGATCCGCGGGCGGCGCGGGGGAAGGGCGCAGCAGGTGGTCCACAAGCTGGTGAAATTTACGCTGATCAAGCGGGATTCCTCGGCGGAGGTGAAGGCGGCCGTGCAGGAAAAGCCCGCACCGCGTCCAAGGGGCAAGTCTTGACAGCGCCGGCTTGCTGTTATTGGTAGCGCAACCAGAGTTTTGGGACCGGGGCCCGCGCACGCGCGCCCCAAGGCTTTACGCATGACGAATACCCCTACCGGCGTGACGGCGGCCAATGACGCCATCGCCCAGTCGGCGATCTATCCCAGTCTTGCCGGCAAGCGGGTGGTGATCACCGGCGGTGGCTCGGGCATCGGCGCGGCGCTGGTGGAAGCCTTTGCGCGCCAGGGCGCCGAGACCATCTTTGTGGACATACTGGAGCGGGAAAGCAGCGATCTGGTCGCCCGCCTTGCCGGGGCGCCATGCAAGACCGTGTTCCATCGCCTCGATATCACCGATCTTGCCGCCATGGAGGCTTTCTTCCGCGCGCTGGGCGGCATCGATGTGCTGGTCAACAATGCCGGCAATGACGACCGTCATGCACTGAAGGACATCACGCCTGCTTATTGGGACGAGCGCATGGCGGTCAACCTGCGCCATATGCTGTTCGCGGCCAAGGCGGTGGCGCCCGGCATGAAGGCCAGGGGCGGCGGCGCGATCATCAATTTCGGCTCGATCGCCTGGCATCTGGGTCTGCCCGGCCTGGTGCTCTACGAAACCGCCAAGGCCGGCATCGAAGGCCTGACGCGGGCGCTGGCGCGTGAACTGGGGGCGGACAATATACGGGTCACCGCGGTGGTTCCGGGCAATGTGAAGACCCCGCGCCAGATGAAATGGTACACGCCCGAGGGCGAGGCCGGGATCGTGGACCAGCAATGCCTCAAGGCGCGCATCGCGCCCACCCATGTCGCGTCGCTGGTGCTGTTCCTGGCGTCCGACGACGGCCGCATGTGCACCGGCCATGAATACTGGATCGATGCGGGATGGGGCTGAAGCCCGCCGTCACCTGCGTCTGGCCGCTCCGCTGCGTGCTGGGTGAAGGCCCTGTCTGGTGGCGGGACGCGCTCTGGTTCACGGACATCAAGCAGAAAATGCTGCATCGCTTTTCTCCCGCGCGTGGTGAGAAGCGGAGTTGGACCGCGCCGTCGGAGGTGGGATTTCTCGCGCCGCTGAAGAACGGCCATTTCATCGCCGGCGCCAAGAGCGGCCTTTTCGATTTCGATCCCGCGTCCGGCGGGTTCGCCCTGATCCGGACTGTCGAACCGGACCGCCCGGGCAACCGCCTGAATGACGGCGCGGTGGATGCCCGCGGGCGCTTGTGGTTCGGCTCCATGGACGATGCGGAGGAAGAGGCGACCGGCCTTTTGTACCGCCTTGACCGCGGCAGCCTGACGCCAATGGACTCCGGTTATGTCGTCACCAACGGCCCGGCCTTCAGTCCTGACGGGCGAACCCTCTATCACACCGACACGCTGGCAGGGAACATCTATGCTTTTGATCTGCATGAGGATGGATCGCTGGCCAACAAGCGCGTTTTCGTGACCGTGGAAGAGGGCGCGGGCTATCCCGATGGCCTGACCGTGGACAGCGAAGGTTCTGTGTGGACCGGACTGTTCGGCGGCTGGGCGGTGCGCCGCTATTCTCCGCAAGGGGAGTTGTTGCAACGCATTCTCTTTCCCGTCGCCAACATCACCAAAATCGCGTTCGGTGGCAGCCGCCTCACCACCGTCTACGCCACGACGGCCCGCACGGGCTTGACGGATGCCAGCCAGCCGCTGGCGGGCGGACTGTTCTGCTTTGAGGCGGATGTCCCGGGGCAGTCGCAATTCTGCACCGCAACCGGTCCCGATTGAGATGCGTGGCAGTTTCGCAACGCCCTCAGATTTGTGATGCGCTAACGGTAGCGGTCCCATAACCACTATTGACGAGGTTTCGCATCGGAGATATTTCTTGGATTAATGTGACCGCTAACATAAGCGGCACACCGGCGCTCGCCGGGATCAAAAAAAAGTGCCGCGAGGCATCAGGGAGGCAATCACGATGCACAAGACAGCTGGAATCCGTTCTGGTCGCACCAAGGTCATGCTGATGGGCGGCAGCATGGTCGCAGCCATGATGGTCATCGCGCCTTCTGTCGCCAATGCCCAGCAGACAGCCGCCAATGTGGAGCAGGTTACGGTCACCGGCTATGCGGCCTCGCTGGAAAAGGCCACCGATGCCAAGCGCAATGCCACCAACTTCACCGACACGGTGTTCGCCGAAGATATCGGCAAGTTTCCGGACACCGATGTCGCGGAATCCCTGAACCGCATTCCCGGCGTCACCATCAACCGCGAAATCGACGGCGAAGGTGTCAGCGTTTCGATCCGCGGCCTGGGTTCGGACTTCACCAAGGTCACGCTGAACGGCGCCTCGATCGACGTCGCTTCGACCGGCCCGACCGACCAGGGTGACACCTTCCGCGCCATCGACCTGAACATGTTCCCCACCGAACTGTTCACCCAACTGTCGGTGAGCAAGTCACCGACCGCCGACCTGATCGAGGGCGGCGCGTCCGGTAACGTCAACATGCGCAGTCTCAGGCCTTATGACAATGAAGGCTTCCATATCACCTACAATCTGCAGGGCAGCAGCTATAGCGGGAGTCCGAGTTTGGGCGAGCGCGGCACCCTGATCGTCAGCGACACCTGGGGCAATTTTGGCGCCCTGATCGGCCTGTCGGGCGTGCAGAACAAGATATTCACCACCGGCTGGGAAGACGGCAATGCCGGCTGGGGCACGCCCAGCGCGCTGAGCGCAGCCCAATGCCCGGCCGCCAACTGCCACACCCTGGGTTCCAGCTTCTGGAGCATCCCCACCACGGTGCCGGCCAATGTCACCACCGGCGGCCTGGTACCGGGGACGGCGATCACTTCCACGACCCTGACCGCGCTCAATCCCGGCCTGACGCCGCAACAGATTTCCAACATGTTGCTGCCGCGCCTGGGCCGCACCATGTATGAGCGCGGCAGCCGCGACCGCTACAATGGCGTCGCCAGCTTCGAATGGCGTCCCACCGAGGACCTGCACTTCTACATGGACATGATCGGCGGGCGCATCTTCAACGATATGGACCGCAGCGACCTGGACTGGGGCGTGCGCGCCGGCGCCGGTTCTCAGGCCCTGATCCCGGAAAATGTCGTGCTCGATCCGGGTTCGGAAGGCGTCTTGGGCGGCGTGGGTGGCGTGGTGCAGTCGGGCACCTTCGCCAATTCCCAGCTATTCCTGGAAGCGCGCCCCTATCATGAAAAGGGTGACTTCTTCAGCGTCAATCCCGGCGGCAGCTGGCAGATCAACGACCTGATGCATGTGGACTTCCAGGCCAATGCCAGCCGCAGCCACTTCTTCCGCGATTCTCCCACCTATCTGTTCGTAACCTGCCCCAGCGCCGGCAATCCGGCGGGCGTTCCCGGCTGTACGCCACCGGCAGGCGGCGTGACCGTCAACTTCAACAACCCCCCGGGCGCGGCCTTTCCGACCATCACCTCCAATATCGACACCAACAACCCGGCCAACTTCCAGTGGAACAATGGCCGCGTGAACCTGCAGGACGAGAAGCGCTACACCTACACCAACGGCGCCCATATCGACGGCACCTGGGGCGGCGACCGGATCGCGCTCAAGGCCGGCCTTGCCTATGACGATACCTATCGCAGCATTACCGCGATCGATGATTCCCAGCAGTGGCAGAATGCGATTTGCGGCGACAATCCCAGCCAGTTCCTGCCGCCGGGCAACACGTCGCCGTCATGCATTGGTCTGAATGTTCCGGCTTCCGGTGGCACTAGCCAAGCCAATATCGCGACGGTGAACGCTGTCTCGGCGGGTTCCGTGCCGAACTATATGACGATGGTGAACGGCACGAACTACTTCGGTTACGGATATCCAGGCAGTTACAGCGCCGCCTTCCCGACCATGACGTTTGGCGGCTCCCTGGTGCCGCAGTCCGCCCTGGCACAGTATCTGGTGCCGGGTCCGACCGGCTTCATCACCGCCAACTACGCGGCACTGGCCAAGGCTTCCAACTATGCTGCCTTCGACGCGGCATCCATCGCTGCGGTCGGCAATTCCCGCGCCGGCATCACTGAAGGCTATCCCTTCACTGCTTCCGCCACCTCGGGCGGCAATTCGGGTGTGATCGAGGAGAAGAATTACGGCTGGTACGCTTCGGTCGTCGGCAAGGAGCCGATCCATGGCCACAATCTGCGCTACAATGTGGGTCTGCGCTTTGTGGAGACTCATCAGTACATCACCTCGCCCGTTACTGTGGTCAACCCGCTGAATTCGACGATCGGGCCGTCTTGCGCGAATAATCCCTGTGTGCCTGGCGTCAACAATGCGACAGGCGGCGCGTCTCTGAACGGTGGTCAGTATCCCAACACCTACACCTTCGCGACCCAGAAGAAGGAATATGGTTCCTTCCTGCCGTCCGCGGACGCGGTCTATGAAGTGACGGATGATTTCCAGGTCCGTGCCGCCTTGTCGCGCACCATGACCCGCGCCAATCCCAACTTCATGATCTCCGGCGTCAACTTCTCCGACCTGACGGCGTCCAGCGTCACCGTCGGCAATCCGTCGCTGAAGCCCTATTATTCCAACAATATCGACATCGGCGCGGAATATTATACCGGCGGCGCGGGCTATATCGGCTTCACCGCCTTCCGCAAGGGCTTGTCCGGCTATCCCGTGCAGCAGAATGTCACCCAGCCCTTCTCCTACCTGGCCCAGTTCGGCATCACCTACAACACGCTGAACGCGACCCAGCAGATCGCCCTAGCTGGCCGTGGCTGCACGTCTGATGCGTCATGTCCCGCCACCGTGACGGTGACACAGCAGATCAACGCGCCGGGCATGCTGACCATCAACGGCATGGAGCTCGACTATGTCCAGCCGCTGGACTTCCTGCTGGATGATTACGGCCTGCACGGCTTCGGCTTTACCGGCAATGCGACCATCCTGGATCAGAGGAGTTCGGGTGCGGCCCCTGCCTTCGCCCAGGGCGTCGCGCCCTTCAGCTATAACGTCACCGGCTATTATGACAACAACGGCGTGTCGCTCCGCCTGTCCTATGTATGGAACGACAAGACCTATGGTTCGGCTTCCAATACCCAAAGCTTGTGCCTGCCCAATGCCAATGCGCAGGCGGCGGGTTGCCCGGCCGGCGCCTATCTGTTCAGCGCGCCCTACGGCCAGGCCGACTTCTCGTCCAGCTACCGGCTCTCCAACCTGCTGGGCGAAGTGCCGACCGATCCGGAGGTCACCTTCGACGTCCAGAACCTGTTCCGGTCCAAGCTGCGCACCTATGACCAGTTCACCAACGCGACCCACAGCTACTACGACCAGGGTCTGATCATCCTGTTTGGCCTCAGGGGTACCTGGTAAGGCCGAAGCGCGGTTCTTTCCCCTAGACGGTTATCGCGCGTATCTGGGCGGCAGTCTTCGAGACTGCCGCCTCTTTTTTTGATCAACCCCATCCGTCGCAGCCCGGGTTTGCGTTCCGCAAAACACCTCGTTGCGACACCTTCCCCTTCTTGTGCCTCGCACGAAGGGGAAGGAAGCTGGTGGATGCTGATGGTCGCGCTGCGAAATGCAGCGCTCGCGCTAAAGCGCCTCTGCGAGAACTGCCGCGCGCAAGCCCGCATCGCTGCGGAAGATGTCCGGAAACAAGGCCGCATTGTCCAGCGCCCTGGCCTTGTCGGCGCCGGCCCCGGCCCAGTCCGCCAGCCAGGCATTGGCGGGATCGCGCGATGGCCTTGTCGCCATCAGTTCCAGCCAGGCGCGGACCACAGCCGCCATGCGGCCAATGGCCTGGCCGGTCCGCGCATTGGTTTCCAGCAGGGGAAACAGACGCTGCGGCAGCTTGAGTGAGCCATCTTCGGCGATCTGGGCCAGCCGGTGGTCGATCATGGGATTTTCAAAACGCTTTTTCACCGTGCGCCAATAGGGCATGACGTCGAGAGGCGCGAGCGCGGGCGCGATCTCGCGCGCCATCATCTCCTCCAGGAAGGCCAGCAGCTGCGGATCGGCGATGGCCTCGCGCACAAACCCGTGTCCGCGCGGCAGGCCCAGATAGGCGAGCGCCGAATGGGCGGTGTTGAGCACATGCAGTTTCAGGCGCTGATAGGCGGTGATGTCGGGCACGATCTCCGCGCCGGCCTTGCCCCAGGCGGGCAGGGGGCCGGCGAAACGGTCCTGGATCACCCATTGGGCGAATTCCTCGCGCTGCACGCTGGCCGCATCTTCCATGCCCAGCGCCTCCGCGACGCGCCGGCAGTGGGGCGCGTCCGACGCCGGCACGATGCAATCCACCAGGGTCAAGGGAAAAGCGGTGTTGCCCGTGATCCAGCCCACCAGCCCGGGATGGGCGCGATCGGCGAAAGCTGAAACCGCATGGGCGAGTTTCTCGCCATTGGATCCGAGATTGTCGCAGGACAAGACGGTCAGCGGTCCGGCGCCGTGCATGCGGCGTTCGGCGAAGGCCAGCGCCAGCCAGCCGATCGCCGAGCGGGGCGCATAAGGTGCGGCGATGTCGGCCACGATGTCAGGATGGGTAAAATCCAGCGCGCCGCCGGCATCCAGGCAATAGCCCTTTTCCGACAGCGTCAAGGTGACGGCATGGGTTGATGGCAGGCTGAGCACCTTCAGCAGCTTTTCGCGGTCGCGCGGCGCAAACAGCGCCTCGCGGATGACGCCCATCACCCGGTAGTGTGCCTGGCGCCCCAAAGTCTCCACGGTGTAAAGCCCGTCCTGCTGCGCCAGCGCATCGGGCACATCGGGCCGCTGCAGCGAGGCGCCGGCGATACCCCAGTCACCGCCTTCCGCGGCGATTGCGTCCTCGGTAAACACCGCCTGATGGGCGCGATGGAAGGCGCCGATCCCCAGATGCACGATGCCGCATCCAAGCCGCGCGGGGTTGAAAGACGGGCGGCGCACCGCCGCGGGAAGGCGCGCCAGCGTCGCGGCACTCAATCTCACAGCCGGTAGACTTTTTTCGGCAGATTGTAGGCCAGGTCGACCGCCACCTGCGCGGCCTCTTCCATCGGCAGCCGCCCCTGGATCACCAGTTCCGAGAGATAGGCGCAATCGATGCGCCGCGCCAGGTCATGGCGCGCCGGAATGGAGAAAAAGGCGCGGGTGTCGTCGTTGAAGCCCGCCGTATTGTAAAAGCCCGCGCTTTCCGTGGTCTGGCGGCGATAGCGCATCATGCCTTCGGGCGAGTCATGGAACCACCAGGCGGGTCCCAGCTTCAGGCAGGGATAATGTCCCGCCAGCGGCGCTAGCTCGCGCGAATAGGTGGTTTCGTCCAGGGTGAAAAGCAGCAAAGTGAAATCGCCATTGTTGCCGAAACGGTCCAGCAGCGGCTTGAGCTGGCCCATGAAGGCGCCGGCCATGGGCATGTCGCCGCCGATATTGCGGCCGAAGCGGCGATGGAGAAGATCGTTATGGTTGCGCCAGCAGCCGGGATGGATCTGCATCACCATGCGATCTTCCACCGACATGCACGCCATTTCGGTCAGCATCTGGGCGCGGAACAGCTCGCGCTCCGCGGGCAGCGCCTTGCCGGCCGCTACCTTGGCGAACAGCGCTTCGGCTTCCGCCGCAGAAAGATTGGCGGTCTGGGCGGTGGCGTGGCCGTGATCGGTGGCGGTGGTGCCATGGGCGCGGAAGAAGGCGCGGCGGTTCTCGATCGCCCTGAGATACCCTTTCCAGTTGCCGGTATCCTCACCGGAAAGCTCGCCGAGCTTCTTCAGGCTGGGCGCGAACTGCTCATGATCGGGATCGGTGACCTCGTCGGGGCGAAAGGTGCTGACGACGCGGCCGTTCCAGCCTGATGCGGCAATGGCCTGATGATCCTCGAGCAGATCGAGGGAATTTTCCGTGGTCGCGATCACTTCGATGCCGAAGCTGCTGAACAGGGCGCGGGGCCGGAAGGCGGGCGTCTTCAGCTTCTCGTTGATGGTGTCGTAATAATAATCGGCGGTGTCGGGACCAAAGGACCGGTCCAGGCCGAAAACCTCCAGGAAGGTATGGTCCAGCCAGGCGCGGCAGGGCGTGCCGCGGAAGATGTAATAGTTTTCCGCAAGCCGTTTCCATATTTTGCGGCGGTCAGTCTCCACCACCGCGCCATTGCCGCTATGCGGGGCGATGCCGATGCTCTCGAAGCTGATGCCGGCGCTGTAGAGCAGCCGCAGCAGGTAATGGTCGGGCCACAGCAAGAGCGAGACCGCATCCTCGAACGGGGCATCGCCGGCAAACCAGGCGGGATCGGTGTGGCCATGCGGGCTGATGATGGGAAGCTTTTCGACATGCGCGAACAACTCGGCGGCGATCTTGCGCTGCGCCGGCTCGGCGGGAAAGTAGCGATGGGGATCAAGGCGCACAGACATGGAAACTCAACTCTCGGCGGTAAAGCCCGTGGCGGGCGTGTAAGCGGGTACGATCAGGTGCACCACCAGCAGGGCAAGCAGGTAGGCGACGGATGCGAAGATGAAGATGGGGGTATAGCTGCCGATGCTCCCAAGCACACTGGCGGCATATTTGCTCATCAGCATGCCGCCCAGGGCGCCGGACAGTCCGCCCAGGCCCACGATCGAGCCCGCCGCCCAGCGCGGAAAAAGGTCGGACGGCAGGGCATAAAGATTGGCGGAGAAACCCTGATGCGCGCCGCAGGCCAGCCCGATCACCAGCACCGCGAGCCACAGGCTTGAGGCATACATGGCGCCGGCCACCGGCAGGGCAAAGAGGGCGCAGTCCAGCATCGCCATCTTGCGGGCGCGGCCCAGGCTGGTGCCCCGCTTGAGCAGGCGCGAGGAGCGCCAGCCGCCCAGCACCGAACCGATATCGGCCATCACATAGATGGCCACCAGCGGCGGGCCATAATTCTTCAGATCGACGCCATAGCGCCTGGCGAAGAAATCCGGCAGCCAGAACAGGAAGGTCCACCACACCGGATCGATGAGGAAGCGCCCCATCATATAGGCCCAGGTCTGGCGGGTGGCGAGCAGCTTCGACCAGGGGACAGGGCGCTGGGCTTCCTGCGGATCGGATTCGATATAGGCCAGTTCCTCGCGGCTGACCGACGCCATCTGGCGCGGACGGCGGTACCAGATCAGCCATACCGCCAGCCAGATGACGGTGAGAAGGCCCGTAAGGATAAAGGCCATCTGCCAGCCAAACGCGATGGTGATGATCGGCACGATGAAAGGCGCCAGGATCGCGCCGACATTGGAGCCGGCGTTGAAGATGCCGATGGCCAATGTCCGCTCACGCCGGGGAAACCACTCCGTGGTCGCCGCCAGGGTGCAGGGGAAAAGACCGGATTCGCCCAGCCCCATGGGAATGCGGACGAGAGTGAAGCCCATGGTACTGGTGACCAGGGCATGGGCCATGTGCGAAATGGTCCAGATGGTGACGGCGATGGTGCCGCCCACCTTGGCGCCGAAGCGGTCCACGATCCGGCCGAAGGCGACATAGCCCAGGCCGTAAGCCGCCTGGAACCAGAACACCACATCGCCATAGCCGGTCTCGCTCCAGCCATAGGCCTTTTGCAGCGTGGGTTTGAGCACGCTCAGCACCTGGCGGTCGGTATAATTGAGGGCGACGACGGCAAAGAGAAGGGCGCAGACCAACCAGCGCACATGCCCGACACGGGAGACATAGGGCTCGGCTGCGGTCATCGTGCCCTCCATCGCGCTCACCAGTTGGTCATGCTGCCGTCTTCCAGCCGGTTCACCGGCAGGTAGGCGCGCTTGTAGGGATATTTGGCCGCGAGTTTTTCGTCGATGTCCACGCCCAGGCCCGGCACTTCGCCCGGATGCAGCGCGCCGTCGCGATAGAAATAGCTGTGCGGGAAAACCTCGTCGGTTTCGGGCGCGTGGTGCATCCATTCCTGGATGCCGAAATTGGGAATCGAGACGTCGAAGTGCAGCGCCGCTCCCATGCAGACCGGCGACAGGTCGGTGGGACCATGGCAGCCGGTACGCACATTATAGAGGTCGGCCAGGGCGGCGATCCGCCGAAGGTGTGTGATGCCGCCGGCATGGGTGACGGTGGCGCGGATGTAATCGATCAGCTGTTCCTCGATCAGCTGCTTGCAGTCCCAGATCGAATTGAACACTTCGCCCACCGCCAAGGGCGTGGTGGTGCGCTGGCGGATCAGGCGGAAATTGGCCTGGTTCTCGGCCACCACCGTGTCTTCCAGCCAGAACAGGCGATAGGGCTCCAGCTCCTTGCCCAGCCGCGCGGCTTCGATCGGCGTCAGGCGGTGATGGGTGTCGTGCAGCAGATGCACATCCCAGCCCAGCACATCGCGCGCCGTCTTGAACAGCTCCGGCACCGAATGCAGGTATTTCTCGGTCGACCAGACATGCTCGGACGGAAGATCGGCATCGGCCGGCTCATACGACTTCTGGGTTTTGGAAACGCCATAGGTCGTGCGCAGTCCCGGCACGCCCGATTGCAGCCTGACCGCCTTGAAGCCCTGGTCGATATAGGCCTGGGCTTTTTCCAGCGTCTCTTCGATGGTGTTGCCATTGGCGTGGCAATAGACCATGGCGCCGTCGCGGCACCTGCCGCCCAGCAGCTGATAAAGCGGCAGGCCCGCCACCTTGGCCTTGATGTCCCACAGCGCCATGTCCACCGCGGCGATCGCCGCCATGGTGACGGGTCCGCGCCGCCAATAGGCGCCGCGATAGAAATATTGCCAGGTGTCTTCGATAGCATGGGCGTCGCGGCCGATCAGGCAGGGGATCAGATGGTCGTTGAGATAACTCGCCACCGCCAGTTCGCGGCCATTCAGGGTGGCGTCGCCCAGTCCGGTCACGCCATCGGACGTTTCGATTTTCAGGGTGACGAAATTTCGCCCGGGGCAGGTGACGATGACGCGCGCGGAAACGATCTTGAGCACTTCCACTCCCCTTACCCGCAACCGGACAGCTCATGGCCGTCTTCTGTGGTAACGCTATCAGACTAGGAAGTCCCGGCAGTTTTGTCAAAGCCGCGCGGGCATTTGAGCACCTTTGTGACGATTTAAGCAATCGCGAAAGGATCGGGCAGAAAGCCGCGCTCGCGATAGGAAAACCAGTCGAAGTCGGCAGCGGCCGCGGTGCCGGCCATGTCCTGGCAGGCCATGCCGACAAAGGCGCCGGTGAAATTGGGCGAGCCCGGCATCTGGGCTTCATCCGACAGGATGGAGGCATCGAAGGTCTGGGGCAGGCGCTGCCATTGGCCGCCGGCCAGCCTGTAGGCAAACCACAGCCGTTCCTCATCCACGTCAACCCTGAGACAAATCGGGCCGGGCGGGACGGGAATGGGAGCGGTGAAGGCGTAACCCACCGGCGCATCGGGCAGCGCCGACATCACACGAAGGTGTTTGCCATGCACACCATCATGGCTGACATGCAGGTAATGGAACTTGTTGCCGCAGTAATAGCAGACCAGCCCGGCCGCCTGCTGG
>DATAWO010000164.1:0-4238 GCA_036267165.1 Rhizomicrobium sp.
GGCGACAAACTGTCCGGCAGCGTCAAGGCCGGCGCTTTCGGCTCATTTCCCTTCACCGGCAGCCGCAGCGCCTGATATAAGAACCGCGCGTCTGGAGGGCAGCCGTCATTCACGGCTGCCCTTTATCTTTGGGAGTCTTCCTTGAACATCCATCGCGAGGGAGCGTCCGCGTGAGCGACAACAAAAAAAGGCCCGCGCCGTGAACGTAACCATCCATCGCGAGGGCTATCCGTTTATTGCGATCTTCGCGGCGGTCAATCTTCTGGCCTTCCTGCTGGCTGCCTGGCTGGGCTGGCTTCTGCTTCCCGTCACCATCTGGTGTATCGCCTTCTTCCGCGATCCCGACCGCAAGACACCGGATGCGCCGGGCCTGATCATCTGTCCCGCCGACGGCAAGCTGTTGCCGGTGGTGGATGCGGTGCCACCGGCGGAGCTGGGCATGGGCGATGCGCCACGGCCCCGGCTCTCCGTCTTCATGAATGTTTTCAATGTCCATGTGAACCGCAATCCCGTCTCCGGCAACGTGGTGACGCTGTCCTACCGCGCCGGCAAGTTCTTCAATGCTTCCTTCGACAAGGCCAGCATCCATAACGAGCGCATGTCCATCCGTCTGCGCCCCGAGGGCGAGACCGGCGATGCCCGGGACCTCGCGGTGGTGCAGATTGCGGGGCTGGTGGCTCGTCGCATCGTCTGCGACCTGGTCCAGGGCGAAGGGGTGCGCCGGGGCGCGAGATTTGGCATTATCCGCTTCGGCAGCCGGGTCGATGTCTATCTGCCGCCGGGCACGGAAGTCCTGGTCCAGCCGGGAATCACGACCCGGGCGGGCGAGACCGTTCTGGCCCGCTTCGTCTGAGCAACCTTCGGAAAGGACGTACATTGCAGCAGCCGGACCGCATTTCCCGCCGCAAGCGTGCCCGCCAGATCGTGGCTGCGCGCCTGGAAAAGCTGGAAGACCTTTCCATCGGCAAGCTGGTGCCTTCCACCCTCACGCTGCTGGCGCTTTGCAGCGGCGTCACCGCCATCCGTTTCGGGCTGAACGACGAATGGGGCACCGCGGTCACCTTCGTGATCTGCGCCATGATCCTGGACATGCTGGACGGCCGCGCCGCACGCCTGTTGGGCGCGGACAGCCGTTTCGGCGCCCAGCTCGACTCCCTCGCCGACCTGGTGAGCTTCGGCGTGGCGCCCGGCGTGATCATGTATATGTGGAGCCTGCGGGCGATGGGCAATGCGGGCTGGATCGCCGCCCTGATCTTCTGCGCCTGCGCCGCCATCCGCCTTGCCCGCTTCAATGTCGAGAGCGTGCGCGATGAAGGCGCCACCAAGGGCAATCCCTATTTCACCGGCCTGCCGACCCCGGCGGCGGCCTGCATGATGCTGCTGCCGCTGCTGATCTCGTTCCAGTGGAACGGTCAACTGGTGCGCGAGCCCTGGGTGTCGGGGATATTCATCGCCGTCACGTCCGTGCTGATGGTCAGCCGCATCCCGACGCCGTCGATCAAATACATGAAACTGCAGCGCCAGCACCGGGCGCTGGCGGTAGCGGCCTTCGCCATCCTGGCCGGGCTTCTGATTGCCTGGCCCTGGGCGACGCTGACCATCGGCCTGTTGATCTATGTCGCGTCGATTCCGTTCGCGATCGTTGCGCATCATCCAAGATACGCCGCCAAACAGGCATCCTAGCGTTTGCCGCGAACGGGTTTTTTGGGGTCGCTCCGGCTTTCGCCGACGCTCCGCGCGATTGTCGCGCGTCATCCAAGATACGCCGCCAAGCAGGTATCGTAACCCTCGCGCAACCGCCCATGCGCCGCCTGCGGGCGTTTCATCCCGCAAGCAGCGCTTGGGCAAACCAAAGCCGAAAAGTTACTTGGAGCCGGAACCCGAACGTGCCGGCGCCAGGCCGCCCATCAGCCGGCTCTGGAAGGGATGCGGCACGCTGGGATTTTCCTGGAAGCTTTCGCCATAGCTGTTGTAGCTCGGCCCGTTCTGGCTGTTGGCGCCCTGGGTGAGCAGCACCTGGCCGTAACCGCCGCCGCCGCCACCGCCTTCGCCGTCATTGCCGACGCCGCCGCTCAAGCCGCGCGGGTCAATCACCAGGCCTTCCGGCTCGACATAACCGGGCGGCGGATAATAGGCCATGGCCATCGGCGCCGGGCCCGGAAGATAGGCATCATTGGGGGCCACCCGCCAGGCGCCATGCCATGCGCGCCGATAAATCGGCGCCGCGGCGCGATAGCTGTAATAGCCGGTTTCGGCATAGCGGCGCATCAGGCGGTGGGATGGCGCGCGGCGCGGCGCCTCGGCATGGCGCGGCCTGGCCTTGTGGTCATCCCGGCAGTTGCACGGGCAGGCAGCCTTGGCCTGATTGGCATTGGCCGGCGCGGTCATCAGGCCGATGGTGGAAATGAACGCAGCGCCCAGCACCAGGCCGGCGGTCAAAGCAGATACCCTCATCGCACTCTCCGTCAATCGAGGCGTGTCGCGGGGCATGCGAAGCGCGCGTGTATCGATATGGCACGTTCTATTATGGCACATAACAGGATGCGAGGCCTGATCGCGGGCTTGGTTAATCGCCGAAAATGCGCCCGTCAAAGTTCCCGGCCGCAAGCCCCCCTTAAGGTTTCCTGACATAAGCTCCCGTTTCGACGGGGTTTTTCATGTCATCCAACGGCCCGATCTGGGTGAGCGACCTGAACGAAAAGACGGAGCGGGAAAACCGCATCCGCCAGGCCCTGTTGCGTGGCGTGGTGGAGAATCTCAAATCCAACCGCGTGGTGGTGCCGCTGTTCGGGCTGGCGATTTGCGGCATGTTCCCGCAATGGGTGGGCGCGGACCGCCTGGCCGGCTGGTATTGCCAGATGCTGTTGGGGCTGGTGCCGCAGTTGCTCGTGCTGGCGCGCTTTCCGCAAGGCGCGCTGACCGGCGCAGAAACGCAAAACTGGACCAGGCGACTGGCCGCCGCCAACCTGTTCTTTGTCGCCAACTGGGCGTCGCTCGGCCTGTGGTTCTGGGCCCCGGGAAATTTCAATTCCAATCACGTCATGATCCAGCTGCTTCTGGGCGCGACGCTCGCGGCCCACGCCGCTTCCACCGGCGCCTGCCGGGCGATTTCGCAGCCGGCGCAGCTGTTCTACCTGGCGGCAATGATGCTGGTGCCGCTGCAGGGCATCTTCCTGCCCGCGACCCTTGGTCATTCGCTGACCCTGGCGCTGTTCGCGCCCTTCTATGTCGCCTTCATGGCGCTGGTGGCGCGGCGCAATCACGAACGCGCCCGCGCCGCGATCCTCCTGGGCCAGGAGCGGGATTCGCTTCTGGCCGAACTGGTGATGGCCAAGCTGGAATCGGACCGCGGCCGCGAGCAGGCCGAGGCGGCAAGCCTCGCCAAATCACAGTTCCTCGCCAATATGAGCCACGAACTGCGCACGCCGCTGAACGCGATCCTGGGCTTTTCGGAAATGATCACCAGCCGGCTCTTCGAGAAAGAGCCTGAGCGCAATATCGAATATGCCGGCCTGATCAACTCTTCCGGCAAGCATCTTCTCACCCTGATCAACGACATTCTCGACCTGGCCAAGATCGAGGCCGGGCGCTGGCAGCTTGAGGACAGCGAGGTCGATCTTCACCGCGTCGCCGAAGACGCGCTGCAGCTGGTGACCTGGCGGACCAAGGAGACCAATGCGGTGCTGGAAAACGCCATCGACCCGGCCGTGGACACTGTTTTCGCCGACGAGCGCGCCATCAAGCAGATCCTGGTCAATCTGCTGTCCAACGCGGTCAAATTCACGCCCGAGCACGGTCGGATCAAGGTCTTTGGCCACCGCATAACCGGCAGCGGCCTGCTGTTCGGGGTCAGCGATACCGGCATCGGCATTTCGGCCCAGGACCAGCAGAAGGTCTTCGACAGCTTCGGCCAGGGCAAGCATGACATCGCCATCGCCGACAAGGGCACCGGCCTGGGGCTGGCCATCGTCAAGGGCCTGGCGGAATCCCATGGCGGCCGCGTCGTGCTGGAGAGCCAGGTCGGCAAAGGCACCACGGCCACCGTGCATCTGCCGGCGTCACGGGTGCGGCCGCGCCGGCTCGAAATTTCGGAGCTCGCACATTTCGTTGCCTGAAGTTTCGCCCGAAGTGGCTCAGGACGCCTTGCGCAGGCTTGCCCGCCGCCGGTGCATCAGGGCATGGATGAAGTCGAGCTTCTCCACCACCCTGGATGAAATCACGAACGGATAAAGATCCGT
>DATAWO010000165.1:0-19987 GCA_036267165.1 Rhizomicrobium sp.
AGCACCGCCATCAGCTTGTTGGCCAGGGTCAGGTTTTTGCGCACATCTTCCAGATACAGGATTTCGGCATCCAGGCCCGCGACCACATCCTGCAGACAGGCGATCTCCACCAGACGGCGGGCGGTGACGACCCGCTTCACCTGGGCGGTCGCGATTGCGCTTTTCATGCCGGCCGGCCCGGTGGTGAAATTCAGCATGGCGGGCACGCGGCCAAAAGCGGACAGGCCGAAGAAGGCGATGGTGGCCGCCGCGCCGGTGGGCAGCATCACGCCCACGCATTCGCCCGTAGCCGTGCCGGCCTTCAGCGCCGAGCCCAGCGCGAAACAGGCGCGCAGGATGTTGTCATAGGTAAGGACACGATCATCGCCATCGACAAAGGCGGCCGTGGCGCCGCCATGCTCGAAGCGGGCTTCGATCAGGGCGCGAAAGACAGAACTGCGGGCGACAGCCGAATCAAAGGGTATCCGCTTGGGCGTTCCCAGCTCTGGCATGGACGCTTTCCAAATGAGTCGAAAAGCGTCTTACATCAAGTCGCGTGAAAATGCCCGATCCAGCTTTGGAAGCTTTTCACCAGCCGTTCGCGCCCCGTGGGGCTGGCCGCATGGAACAGGCCGGCGATCTGTTTGCGCAGGGGCCGGGATTCCGCCCAGAGCTTTTCCGCCTGGGGTTCGATGGCGCCGCGCAGGGGTTTGAACACCTCGCGCTCCAGTCTTTTGGGACCGACCAGGGCGATGGCCAGCGCCGCCAGGCCGGCGGTGCCGACCACCACATAAACAGCCCGGGCCGGGCGGCTGGCCGCCAGGCGCAACAGCTTGGCCGGCAATGACGATTGGCTGACGCCACGATGGACCTGCTGGACGGCACGCACCGGGCGGCGGCGGGAACGAACGGACGAGGCGGCCATGGCGGGCTCCGAATGAGGTTGAACAATGAGAACGCGGCACCGTGCCCGAGGTTCAACCTTTGCCCGAAAACCAGGCTGGATTAGGCCGGTTGGGGATATCGGGGTAGCCTGTCCGGCCTTCTGGGGTGAGGCCCGCGATTCCGTCACACATCGAAATCTTCGACAATATCTATCGCCAGGATCTGTGGCGGGGCGGCTCCGGCGCGGGATCACGCGAAGACATGACGCGCGATTATCGCGCCTACCTGCAAACCTTCATGCGCCACAACCAGGTGGCCAGCGTGGTCGATCTGGGCTGCGGCGACTGGCAGTTCTCGCGCCACATGGACTGGAGCGGCATTGACTATGTCGGCGCGGATACCTCCGCGGTGGTGCTGGAAACCACCCGAAGCTTCACCCGGCCGGGCGTGCGTTTCCTGCAGGCCGACGCCACCAGCGATACTTTGCCGGCCGCCGACCTGCTGATCGCCAAGGATGTGCTGCAACACTGGTCCAATGCCGACATCCTGGCCTTCATTCCCCAGCTTCAGAGCTACAAATGGGCGATCATCACCGGCAGTTTTCCGGAGCACACATTGGGCCATATCAACGTCAACATACGGACGGGCGCCGGATTCAGGCCGATCGACCTGGGCAAGATGCCGTTCAACAGGCCCGGCGGCTTCGTCTATGCCTTTCTGGCGGGAGACCCAAAAAGGGTTTTCCTCTGGACCCGCGCCTAGACTTCGCAGGCATCTGTTGCGCGGAGTATGATGTTGGTCTTCCAAGGGCGTGTCATGAGAAAATGGGCGGCGGCGGCGGGTCTGGTCATGGCGCTGCTCTTCGCGGGGCGCGTGTCCGGTCAGGCGGAAGACAAGGAACCTGCCGCGATTTTTGAGGCTGGCGGCGCGGGACAATGGGGCCTGAAGGGTGGCTCCAGCTATGGCCCTTCGGTCGCGGTGGAAACCACGCCCATCCCCGATGTGCTGGAGGTGGAAGGCGGCACCACCGCCCTTTTCAGCCGGGGCCAGACGGAATGGGACACCGATTTCCTATTCAAGCAGCCCTTCACATTATCCAACACGGTGGAGTTCATGTTTGGTGTCGGGCCGGAATGGGCGCATATCGCCACCCGAGGCAAATCCAGCGATACCGTCGCCGGAGAGGCTGCGCTGGATTTCATGTTCTGGCCTTGGGAGAGGCGAAGATTCGGCCTCTATCTGGAGCCCAGCTATGACTACAGCTTTGCGACCGGCCACGAACAATCGGTGAGCATCAGTGGCGGTCTTCTCATTCCCTTTCCCTAGCCGGATCTAGACGGCGCGGGCCGTGGTGCTTTCAAGATAGTCCTGACAGGGCTGGATTGTTAGTCTCGAGGCCTCTTGGGAGGGGCTCCAATGAACTCGAATTACGGCCATTACGCAGTTGAGACCGCTGCCATCATTGTCTTTGTCATCGCACCGTTGATGCTCATTCGCCATTACTCCACCCGTGAGCGCCAAAATGGCGATCCATTTGGAATTGGATGGCGTGCGATCCAGCGGACATTTAAGACCATCGCAAAACACAAACCGAAGGTAAATAAATGAGGTTGGCTTGGGCGCTGTTGGCCTGCATGGTGCTGTCGAGTGGCGCACACTCCGCACCTGCCACTGGCGCGGTTTGTCCCCCGAACGTCGGAAATCGAGTGCAGGGGGTCTTTATCCCAAACGGAATAAGCCCTCGGGCCAAGGCAAAGTTACTGGCTCAGGCCAAGGCACAACACGTGGCTCAATTGAAGTCGTGTCTAAAGGGCAAGCGGCGCTAAGGCATGGTACGGGAAGTATAATATTGGGATAGCATTCCTAAATTGCAGGCCAGCCCGCGACGCGGCGCTTGGTGATTTTGGCTCTGACCACGTCTATATCTCTGAAATGACCATCGTCATCGACAAGCTCTCCCATGACCGGCTGCCCCGCGAAGCGGGGCAGAGGCATCCCGAAAAGGCCCATCGCCCGGATAACGAGATTGCGCGCAAGCCGGACTGGATAAGGGTCAAGGCGCCGGTTTCCCGCGAATACATCGCCACCCGCGAGGTGGTGCGCGCCAACAAGCTGCACACCGTGTGCGAGGAAGCCGCCTGCCCGAATATCGGGGAGTGCTGGACCAAGCGCCACGCCACCATGATGATCATGGGCGACACCTGCACCCGGGCCTGCGCCTTCTGTAACGTCAAGACCGGCCTGCCCACGGCGCTGGATGCGGAAGAGCCCACCAATGTCGCCCGCGCGGTGAAGACGCTGGGGCTTGCCCATGTGGTAATCACCTCGGTGGACCGCGACGACCTGGCCGATGGCGGGGCGGAGCACTTCGCCCAGGTGATCAACGCCATTCATGGGATGAGCCCCGGCACCTCGGTGGAAGTGCTGACCCCGGACTTCCTGCGCAAGGAAAACGCCATCGAGACCGTGATGGCGGCCAGGCCGGAAGTCTTCAACCACAATCTGGAAACCGTGCCGCGGCTTTATCTCAACATCCGCCCTGGTGCGCGCTATTTCGCCAGCTTGCGCCTTTTGCAACAGGCCAAGGAACTGATGCCCACCGGCTTCACCAAGTCGGGGCTCATGGTGGGCCTTGGCGAAAGCCGGGAAGAAATCATGCAGGTGATGGACGATCTGCGCGCCGCGAAAGTCGATTTCCTCACCATCGGCCAGTATCTGCAGCCGACCAAGAAGCACGCGAAGTTGGAGCGCTTCTGGACGCCGGAAGAATTCGCCAACCTGGAAGCAATCGCCCGCGCCAAGGGCTTTCTGATGGTGTCGGCGTCGCCCCTGACCCGCTCCTCCTATCACGCCGACAGCGATTTCGCGGAGCTCAAGGCGGCCAGGGCTTCGAAGGCGTGATTTCCCATCACGAGACCCGTCTCGTGCCGCATCCGGCCGAGCTGATGTATGCCGTGGTTTCGGATGTGGAGAGATACCCCGAATTCCTGCCCTGGGTGGTGGCGTTGCGGGTGCTGTCGCGGCGTGAAAATGGCCTGAGCGCGGAAATGGCGGTGGGCTATGGCGGATTGCGCGAACGCTATACCAGCGATGTGGCGCTGGATCCGGTCGGGCACCGCATCGATGTGGTCCAGATTCAGGACAAGAAGAAGGGAACCCCGTTCAAGACCCTGGAAAACCATTGGCGCTTCACCCCGAAGGGCGAAGGCTGCGAAGTGGAATTCTCCATCGCCTTTGAATTCAAAAGCCGGCTGCTGCATGGCGTGGCCGGTCACGCCTTTGAGAGGGTCCTGCTGAAAATGGCCGACGCCTTCGAGGCGCGCGCCGCCGCACTTTCCCGCGAGCCTTCCTGAATCTATAGTCCCTGAAAACAACAATCGGGGAAGGTCACTTGCTCTCATTCAAGGCGCTGCTGGGCGCAGCCGCGATATCCGCGCTTGCCGCCCTGCCGGTCCAGGCCAGGACCATCCTGTTCGTGGGCAACAGCTTCACTTTCGGCGCCAATTCGGCGGCGCATTACTACAAGCCCGACACCGTCACCGATCTGAACGGTCCCGGCGCCAATGGCAAGACGGTGGGCGGGGTGCCCGCCTTCTTCAAGGCCTTCACCCAGGAAGCGGGGCTCGACTATACCGTGTCGCTGGAGACGGTGGGCGGCAAGGGCATGGACTATCATTATGCCGAAAAACGCACCCTGCTCGACAAGCCCTGGGACGTGGTGGTGATGCATGGCTATTCCACTCTGGATCGGGTGCGTCCCGGCGATCCCGCGCTGCTGGTCACCTCGGCGAAACAGATGACCGACATGTTCCGCGCCAGAAATCCGCGCGCCGAGATATGGCTGGACGCGACCTGGAGCCGGGCGGACCAGACCTATCCCGATGGCAAGCCCTGGCATGGCAAGCCGATCCAGCAGATGGGGATAGACATTGCTGACGCCTATGCGCTGGCGGCGAAGAACGCCCATGTCACCGGCGTGGTGCCGCTGGGACTGGGCTGGAACCGCGCCATCGACACCGGTGTGGCCGGCGACAATCCTTACGCCGGCATTGCGGCCGGCAAGATCGATCTGTGGGCCTGGGACGGTTACCACGCCAGCGCCTATGGCTATTACCTGGAGGCGCTGATGGTATTTGGCAAGCTGACAGGCAAAGACCCGCTGTCTCTTGGCGACACTGAAACGGTGGCGGATGACATGGGCTTCTCCAAGCCGCAGACTCATGCGCTGCAGCAGATCGCCCATGACCAGCTGGCGGCGTCAAATGCGTTGGGACAATAGAGAAAGCAGCAAGATGAAAAAAATTGTGTTCGGTCTGTCATTGTTTCTGGCTGCTCCTGCCGTCGCGGAAGAACCCGATGGCCTGATCCTGCCGCCGGGCTTTCACGCCAGCGTGGTGGCGGAAGGACTGGGGCCGTTGCGGCACATGGCGGTGCGTCCCAATGGCGACATCTATGCCTCGACCGGCGGCGAGGGCGGCAAGCCGGAAGGCCTGGTGGCGATCGAGCTCGGGCCGGACGGCAAGGCGGCGCGGGTCGAGCATTTCAGCAATGTCAATGGCGGCACCGGCATCGGGCTTTATCACGGCATGCTCTATGCCGCGTCCGGCACCGCCATTTATCGCTTCAAATTCCAGGGCGGTTCGCTGTTGCCGGATGGTGCGCCGGACACCGTGGTCGCGGATCTGCCGCGCGGCGGCAATCACGCCATCGCTTTCGATGACAGCGGCCATCTGTTTGTCGGCCTGGGCGCGAAGAGCAATGCCTGCTCGACCAGGCCGGCGCCGGACGCGAAACCGGTGGGGCAGAAGCCATGCCCCGACCTGACCGGCGGCGGCGGTATCTGGCGTTTCGACGCCGCCCGGATCAACCAGGGTTTTGCCGACGGAACCCAGGTCGCCACCGGCATCCGCTTCATGACCGCGATGGACTGGTCGCCGCGCGCCGGCCTTTACGGCATCATGCATGGCCGCGACGGCACCCATGCCGCCTTTCCCGAAATCGTCAGCGCCACGGATGACGATGCCATCAGCGATGAGATGCATCATGTGGTGAACGGCACCGATTTCGGCTGGCCCTACAGCTATTATGACGGCGTGCGCAAGATGCGCCTGCTGGCGCCGGACTATGGCGGCGATGGCAAGATGGTGGCGGACGGCAATTATTCGACACCCGCGGTCACGTTCCAGCCGATGCGCGCCGCGCCGGTCGCTCTGATGTTCTATCAGGGCAAGCAATTTCCCGCGCAATGGCGTGGCGGCGCGTTCATCGCGCTTCACGGCACCAACGGACCGCAGCTTCCGGGAGGACGCAACGGCTACGCGGTCGCATTCCTGCCGTTCGACCGCTCCGGCAAGCCCGGCGCGTTGAAGATTTTCGCCGATGGTTTTGCGGGCCCGTCGCCCGCCGACAAGAACACCGGCAAGGCGGCATACCGCCCCGTAGGGCTGGGGGTCGCACCGGATGGCGCGCTTTATGTGGCGGATTCCAACAAGGGGCGCATCTGGCGCATCCGCTATGGCGATTGAAACAGGGCGCCCAGCATTTCCAGCGCAGCCGCCGTCGCCCTGAGCCGGACTTCACCGCGACCGATATCGCCGAAGCGGCATTCTTGCGCGATGACGTGATCGCCCAGCGCCGCGGCCAGATGCACCAGGCCGACCGGCTTTTCCTTGGTGCCGCCACTGGGACCGGCTATGCCGGTCACTGCCACCGCAATGTCTGCGCGAGCATGTTTCAGCGCGCCCAGCGCCATGGCGCGCGCCACCTCCGCCGACACTGCGCCATGCAGCACAATGAGTTCATTCGGCACCTCCAGCAATTCATGCTTGGAATCATTGGAATAGTTGACAAAGCCACGCTCGACCACATCCGATGAGCCCGCAATCTCTGTCAGCAAAGCAGCAATCAATCCGCCGGTGCAGCTTTCGGCGGTGACGATCTTCAGCCCTTTGGCGCGGGCGTCCGCCAGCAATCTCTCGGCCTGGGCGAGGAGGGCGGGCGAAAACATCGCTAAAGTCCCGATTCCGAAATTCGCATAATCTCTATATCGGTCTCCGGCGAACTTCGAAACCGCGACACTAGAGATGAAAGAAATAGCGCGCCACCACCACCAGCACGCCCGCCATCAGGCCGGCGATCATGTCGTCGGTCATCACCCCCAGCCCGCCCTTGATGTTCTGGTCGGCCCAGCTCACCGGCCAGGGCTTCCAGATATCGAACAGGCGGAACAGCAGGAAGGCCAAGGCGAAGAGCGCCAGCGAGATATGGTTGGCGGGGACCAGTCCGCCAAAGGTCAGAAGACAGAAGGCGCAGGCCAGCCATTGTCCCGCCAGCTCGTCGATCACGCATTCCGGCGGGTCTTCCCGCTTGGTCTCGCGCACATGGTCGGCGCATGCGAGAATGCCGATTATCAAAGCGATCAGGGTGGCGCCCAGGATGCCCATGCCGCCACCGCCGCGCAGCGCGATCAGGATCGCCAGCGGCACGGCAATAGCGCTCATGATGGTGCCGGGCGCGAATTCGAAATAACCGATGCCGAATACCGAGGCGACTACGGTGGACGCACGGGGAAGCTTCATGGCTGGTGTCTCGATTCCGGAATTCGCACGGTCTCTATATCCTATCCCTGGCGAATTCCGGAATCGGAAGACACCAGCATTTATTGAATCCAGTGTCGCTTTGGTTTCGAAGTTCGCTTTGAGTCCGATATCGATGAAGTGGCGAACTTCGAAACCGCGACACTTAGAGTCTCACTGTTGCTATGGCCTGGGCCGCGATGCCTTCGCGGCGGCCGGTGAAGCCCAGACCTTCGGTGGTGGTGGCCTTCACGCTGACACGGCCCGGATCGATTTTCAGGATTTCGGCAATTCTGGCTTTCATGGCGTCGCGGTGCGGCCCGACCTTGGGCCGCTCGCAGATAATGGTGACATCGACATGATTGATGACGCCGCCTCTAGCCGCCACCAGGCCCGCGGCATGGTCGAGGAATTTCCACGAGGGCGCGCCTTTCCAGCGCGCGTCGGTAGGCGGGAAATGCTGGCCGATATCGCCTTCGCCGATTGCGCCCAGCAGCGCGTCGGTGATGGCGTGCAGGCCCACATCCGCATCGGAATGGCCTTCCAGCGCATGGCTATGAGCGACTTCGACGCCGCACAGCCAGATATGATCGCCTTGGGTGAATTTGTGCACGTCATAGCCTGAAGCCGAACGAACATCACCGGAGCCCAGAAAGCTTTCGGCCAGGGCAAAATCTTCCTTGCGCGTCACTTTGATATTCTTTTCCTCACCCTCGACCATTTCCACCTTCAGGCCGGCCAGTTCCGCCAGCGCCACATCGTCGGTCACATCTTCCCCGGCATGGTCCCGGTGCGCCTTGAGAATCTTGTCAAAGACAAAGCCCTGCGGCGTCTGGGCGCGATAGAGATTATCCCGCGGCACCAAAGTCCAGCGCCCGTCCGCATCGCGCCGGCGCAAGGTGTCGCTGGCCGCCACCATGGGCAGCGCGCCATCGGCGCCGGCCTCAAGCGCCTTCACCACATCTTCCGTGACCTTGCGGGATATCAGCGGCCGCGCCGCGTCATGGATCAGCACAAAGTCCGGCGCGTTCGCTGCCAGGGCTTCCAGCCCGAGCTTCACTGATTGCTGCCTGGTCGCGCCCCCCTGGACAGGCGCGGGCAGAGAAAGTCCGGCCAGGACTTCCGCCGCCAGTTCTTCCTGTCCCGGCCCGATCACCACCTGAACGGCATAACCCCTGAACGCCTCCACGGTCCGGCGCAGCATCGGCTTGCCCGCCAGCCGTTCATATTGTTTTGGCAGATCGGTCCCGGCGCGCGCACCCTTGCCGGCGGCGACAATCAGGACGGCGATGCGGGGCATGGTGCTTCCTTCGAAAACCGGGGAATGCCTAACATTTAAGGACCCGGACCGCGATATTTTGTTGCCTTGCGGTATGATGCCTATATTATCGGCTCGCGACATACTTGCTCAAACAATAGGCACAATTTGGCCGGAGTTTTACAAAAGTTGCGAAATGCGGGGACCGCCGATTCGGGGACTGGCACAATAGCCAACGCCCTGCCCATGCCTGTCATGCTGCTTGGCAGCAAGCAGGAGGTTATCTACGCCAACCCGGCGGCCGAACAGTTCTTTGACACCGGCCTGCCTTTGCTGCGCAAACAGACCCTGGCCGACCTGATCGCGCCCCATTCTCCGCTGTTCCAGCTGGTGATCCAGGCCGCGGAGCGTAACGCATCGGCGGCGGAGCGCGATATCGACCTTTCCACCCCGCGCCATGGCGAACGCCTCGCGGACGTGACGGTGACGCCGGTGCCGGAGCCGGAAGGCGCCATCCTGCTCACCTTCCAGGAGCGCAGCCTCGCCCAGCGCATGGACCGCCAGCTGATGGCGCGTGGCGCGGTGCGCTCGATGCATGGCATGGCGGCGGTGCTGGCGCATGAGATCAAGAATCCGCTGGCGGGCATCCGCGGCGCCGCCCAGCTTCTGGAAGAAGCGCTCGCGCCCGACGAGCGTGAAATGACCCAGCTGATCATCGCGGAAAGCGACCGCATCCGCGGCCTGATCGACCGGATGGAAAGCTTTGGCGACACCCGCGCCTTTGCCCGCCATCCGGTGAACATCCATGAAGTGCTGGACCGGGTGCGCAAGGTGGCGGATTCCAGCTTTGGCCGCGGCATCACCGTGGTGGAGAATTTCGATCCCTCGCTGCCGGCGGTCTCCGGCGACCGCGACCAGCTGATCCAGGTGTTCCTCAACCTGGTGCGCAACGCGGTGGATGCGTTGCCGGAGAGCGGCGGAGAAATCACGCTCACCACCGGCTACAGGCCTGGCGTGAAGTTCGGTTCCGGCCTTTCGGGCGAGCGGGTATCGCTGCCGCTGGAAGTGACGGTGCGCGACAATGGTTCGGGTGTGCCGGCGGATCTGCTGCCGCACATTTTCGATCCCTTTGTCACCACCAAGCCGCGCGGCTCGGGCCTGGGGCTGGCGCTTGTCGCCAAGATCGTGGGCGATCATGGCGGCGTCATCGAATGTGATTCCGTGCCGGGACGTACGATTTTCCGCGTGCTGCTGCCACAGTCGCGCGCAGGGGAGAGCTGACGCATGGCGGCCACCATTCTTATCTGTGACGACGACAGCGCCATCCGCACGGTGCTGAACCAGGCCTTGGGCCGCGCCGGCTATGATGTGCGCACCACCGGCACCGCGGCCGGGCTGTGGCGCTGGATCTCGGCGGGCGAGGGCAATCTGGTGATCACCGACGTGGTGCTGCCGGATGAATCGGGCTTCGACCTGATCCCGCGCATCAAGCGCATGCGCCCCGACCTGCCCATCCTGGTGATGAGCGCCCAGAACACGCTTCTGACCGCCATCACCGCGGCCGAGCGCGGCGCCTTTGAATATCTGCCCAAGCCCTTCGACCTGAAGGAGCTGACCAGTGTGGTCAACCGGGCGCTGGCGAGCCCGCAAGGCAAGCGCGACACCGGCCTCGAACCGTCGGAGGACCGGTTGCCCCTGATCGGCCGCTCGCCGGCGATGCAGGAAATCTATCGCGTCATCGCCCGCCTCACACAGACCGACCTGACCGTGATGATCATGGGCGAGTCCGGCACCGGCAAGGAGCTGGTGGCGCGGGCGCTGCACGATTACGGCAAGCGCCGTCACGGCACCTTCGTCGCCGTCAACATGGCGGCGATCCCCAAAGAGCTGGTGGAAAGCGAACTGTTCGGCCATGAGCGCGGCGCCTTCACCGGCGCCACCAACCGCGGCGTCGGCCGCTTCGAACAGGCCGAAGGCGGCACCCTGTTCCTGGACGAGATCGGCGACATGCCGCTGGAAGCCCAGACGCGGCTGCTGCGCGTGCTGCAGCAGGGCGAATACACCACCGTGGGCGGACGCACCCCGATCAAGACCGATGTGCGCATCATCGCCGCCACCAACCGCGACCTGCGCCAGCTGATCAGCCAGGGCCTGTTCCGCGAAGACCTTTATTACCGGCTGAACGTGGTGCCGTTGCGCCTGCCGCCGCTGCGCGAGCGCATCGAGGACATTCCCGACCTGGTGCGCCACTTCCTGCGCAAGGCCGAAGACGAGGGCCTGCCGCACAAGACGCTGGACAATGAGGCGCTCGACCTGCTGCGCCGCCATCGCTGGCCGGGCAATGTGCGCGAGCTGGAGAATCTGATCCGCCGCCTGGCTGTGCTGCAGTCGGGTGACACGATTTCCGCTTCCGCCGTCAGCGCCGAGCTGAGAGAACCGGCCAAGACCTTCTCGGCGGATTCCGGCGAGGGACCACAATCGCTGGCTGCATCCGTGGAGCAATATCTGACCCAGTATTTCCAGGCGCAGGGTGATCGCCTGCCGCCGCCCGGCGTCTATGACAGAATTGTGCAAGAGGTGGAGCGGCCGCTGATCTCCATCTGCCTCGCCGCCACACGCGGTAACCAGATCCGTGCGGCGCAGCTGCTTGGTCTTAACCGCAATACGCTGCGGAAAAAGATCAGAGATTTGGGGTTGGAGGTCATTCGGGGCTTACGGACCGAATGACCTCCAACGGCGCAGGGCGGCGCGCGACAGCGCAGTGAGCCGCCCGAGCCAGGGACTGTCAGCAAACTCACGACCTCCAACGGCGCAGCGCCCCGAGCGACAGCGTTACAGGGGCGCGAGCCCGGGACCGCCTGAAACAAGAGATTCTCCTATATTTTCCAGTAGCTTAACAACATGCCGCGGAACGCTGTGTTGGAAAAATCACGCAGCATTCTTGCAACACTGCGTGCCGTGCCTCACACTCGATTCTGGTGACCGGGCCGGGGTGGGGCCGGTCGTAACGGAAGACATGGTTAGCGAAACAACGTTCCCTGAGCGGCGCGCCAGTCTGCGCGCGGTATCCCGGCCTTCGCAGCTCGCCTTTGGCGTGGCGTTGCTGGCCGTGATTTCCGGCGTCACGACCTATGTGCTTCTGACCGGGCTGACGCCTTACACCCTGGACAGCACGGGTCTGGTGACGACCCTGATGCTGATCAACCTGGCGTTGGTTCTGTCGCTCGCCAGCCTGATCGGCTGGCGGCTGGCACGGCTGTGGGCGACGCGGCGTTCGGGACGCGCCGGCGCCAAGCTGCATGTGCGGCTGGTGGCCTGGTTCTCCATCATCGCGGTGGTGCCCGCCATCCTGGTCGCGGTCTTCGCCACCGTGACCCTGAATGTCGGCATGGCGGCCTGGTTCTCCTCCAATGTGCGCACGGCGCTGGACGGTTCGGTCAACATCTCCCGCCAGTATGTGCACGAACAGTTCGACCGCATCATCATCGACGCCGGCGAGATTTCCGACGGCATCCAGCTCGACCGCTCGATCCGCGACAATCACGGCAACATTCAGCTGGGCCTGATGTTCGCCAAGCTGGAATCCATGACCCGCGACCGCGGGCTGGTGGGCTCGTTCCTGGTGGATTCTCACGGCACCTTGCTGGGCAGTTCCAGCAAACTCAAATACACCGCTGCCATCACGCCGTCGGCAGGCGACTTGGCCGACGCGCTGCACGGCCATCCCGCCGTGGGCGCCGACCCCAAGACCGGACTGGTGCGCGCCCTGATCCATCTGGACGCCATGAAAGACGCCTATCTTTTGATTGTGCGCGTGGTGGATCCGGCCGCGTTCAATTACTACCAGCGCAACAAAGGCGCGGTGAGCGAATATCATCAGTTGGAGCAGAACCGCCAGAAACTGCAGATCGTTTTCGCACTGCTCTACGGCATGGTGTCGCTGGTGGTGCTGCTGGCCGCCATCTGGTCCGGCCTGTGGGCGGCGAACCGGCTGGTGCGGCCCATCTCCGGGCTGATCGATGCAGCAGGACGGGTTTCTGAAGGCGACCTGGACGCACAGGTCCGGGTGGACCGGGCCGATGACGAGCTCGCCAACCTCGCCACCGCCTTCAACCGCATGACCCAGCAGCTCTCGGCCCAGCGCAGCGATCTGATCACCGCCAATACGCTGAACGAGATGCGCCGCCGCTTCACCGAGACGGTGCTGTCGGGCGTCAGCGCCGGGGTGATCGGCATCGATGGCGAGGGCAAGGTCACCATCGTCAACCGCGCCGCCGCCCGCCTGATGGATGCCGCGCCCGAAGACCTGGAAGCCAGTCACTATTGCGAAGCCGTGCCGGAACTGGCGCCGCTGATCCTGCGCGCCATGTCGGAGCCCGCGGGCCGCGCCGGCGGCGAGGTCACCATCCGCCGGGCGGGGACGCCGCGCACCCTGAGCGTGCAGGTGACCTCCGAGCGCGGCTCCGCCGACAGCTTTGTCGTCACCTTCGACGACATCACCGATCTGGTCAGCGCCCAGCGCACCGCGGCCTGGGCCGATGTGGCGCGCCGCATCGCGCACGAGATCAAGAATCCGCTCACCCCCATCCAGCTTTCCGCCGAGCGGCTGAAGCGCAAATATGCGGGCGAGATCACCACCGATCCCGAAGTCTTCCAGCAATGCACCGACACTATCGTGCGGCAGGTGGGCGATATCGGCCGCATGGTGGATGAATTCTCGTCCTTCGCGCGCATGCCCACCCCGGTGATGCGGCGCGAGAACGCCCAGGAGCTGCTGCAGCAGGCGGTGTTCCTGCAGCGCGTCGCCAATCCCGCCATCACCTTCTCGACCAATGCGCCCAAGACCCCGGTCTGGTTTGAAGGCGACGGGCGGCTGGTGGCCCAGGCGCTCACCAATGTGATCAAGAATGCGGGCGAGGGGATTGCGGCGCGCATCGCCAAGGGCGATGACGAACCCGGCAGGATCAATATCGCGGTCGAGCCGTCCGACAGAGAAAATGGCGGTTCGACCTTCGCCTTCCGCGTCACCGACAACGGCATCGGCCTGCCGCCGGAGCATCGTCACCGCCTGACCGAGCCTTACGTCACCACCCGCGTCAAGGGAACCGGCCTGGGGCTCGCCATCGTGCGCAAGATCATGGAAGACCATGGCGGGGAAATCATCCTGGCCGACGCGGAAAACGGGGAGGGGGCACAGGTCACCTTGACCTTCCCCTTCGCGCAAAAGAACCCGAAGGGGACAGAAAGAGGAAGTGAAGATGAGCAAAAACGGATCGCTGATCGCGTCTGAAATCCTCATCGTGGATGATGAGGAAGACATTCGCGACCTGATTTCCGGCATCCTGCACGACGAGGGTTACACCACCCGCGTCGCCGGCGATTCCGAATCCGCTTTGGCCGCGATCCGGGCCCGGCGCCCGCAGCTGGTGGTGCTGGACATCTGGCTGCAGGGCTCCAAGCTCGACGGCATCGAGGTGCTGGACATCATCAAGCGCGAACAGGCGGACCTGCCGGTGGTGATGATCTCCGGCCACGGCACCATCGAAACCGCGGTCGCCTCAATCAAGAAGGGCGCCTATGATTTCGTGGAAAAGCCGTTCAAGGCCGACCGGCTGCTGATGGTGGTGGAGCGTGCCCTGGAAGCCGCGCGCCTGCGCCGCGAGGTGCAGGAGCTCAAGCTCAAGGCCGGTGACGAGGGCGAGCTGGTGGGCAATTCTCCCACCATCGCCCAGCTGCGCGTGCTGATCGACAAGATCGCGCCCACCAACAGCCGGGTCCTGATCGCCGGTCCCGCCGGCTCGGGCAAGGAGGTGGCCGCGCGGCTGATCCATGCCCGTTCGCGCCGCGCCGGCAACGCCTTTGTCGCCATCAACTGCGCCACCATGGAGCCCGACCGGCTGGAGGCCGAGCTGTTCGGCGTGGAATCCGGCGAAGGTCCGCGCAAGACCGGCCTGTTCGAACTGGCACATAACGGCACGCTCTATCTCGATGAAGTGGCCGACATGCCGCTGGAGACCCAAGGCAAGATCCTGCGCGTGCTGATCGACCAGACTTTCACCCGCGTGGGCGGCCAGGTCCGCGTCCAGGTGGATGCGCGGGTGATCTGCTCAACCACCAGCGACCTGCGCGCCGAAACCGAGGCCGGCCGCTTCCGCGAAGACCTTTATCACCGCCTGAATGTGGTGCCGGTGCGCATTCCCTCGCTGGCGGAACGGCGCGACGACATTCCCGTGCTGGTTACCCATTTCATGAAGCGGCTGTCGGCGGCGGGCGGGTTGCCCGCGCGCCAGATCGGCGACGACGCCATGGCGGTGCTGCAGACCCATGGCTGGCCGGGCAATGTGCGCCAGCTGCGCAATATCGTGGAGCGGCTGCTGATCCTGGCCAGCGACGATGTCAACGAGGCGATCACCGCCGACCTGCTGCCCTCCGATCTGGGATCCGGCGTGGGCGGCAACAAGAATGGCGATCTGGTGATTTCGCTGCCGCTGCGCGAGGCGCGCGAGATTTTCGAGCGCGACTATCTGATGGCCCAGATCAACCGCTTCGGCGGCAACATCTCCCGCACCGCGGCCTTCATCGGCATGGAGCGCTCGGCGCTGCATCGCAAGCTGAAGTCTCTGGGGGTGGGATCGGCGCAGAGTTTTCCGAATTAGGCCCCCGTTTGTCATGGCCCACCGAGTGTGGGCCATCCAGCTGGGAGAAGCTCGATTTCGGATAAAGAAGCTGAAATACTCCTGCGCGGGTTGCGCCAATATCATCTGGATGGCCCGCATTTGCGGGCCATGACATTGAGTGTGATATGAAAAAATGGTCCGCCGCCCGCGCGCCCGCCGGCCGCATCGCCTATGTCAACGGCCGCTACCTGCCGTTCGCGGTTGCCGGCGTGCATGTCGAGGACCGCGCGCTCCAGCTGGGCGACAGCATCTATGAAGTCTGCAATGTGATCGGCGGCCGGCCGCTGGACGAGGAGCCGCATCTGGACCGCATGGAACGCTCCTTGCGCGAACTGGGCATGGACATGCCGATGGGCCGGGCGGCGCTGAAGCTGGTGATGCGCGAGATGATCGCCAGGAACCGCGTCGCCGACGGCTTTCTTTACATCCAGGTGACGCGCGGCGCGGCCAAGCGCGACCATATCCCGCCTCCGCCCGAGACCCTGCGCCCCACCCTGATCATGACCATGCGGACGCAAGACCTGGGCGCCCTGAACCAGCGGCTGGAGAAAGGCATCGCGGTTTCCACCCAACCCGACATCCGCTGGGGGCGTTGCGATATCAAGACGGTGCAGCTGTTGCCCAATCTTCTGGCCAAGCAGGCGGCCCGCAAGACGGGCGCCTTCGAAGCCTGGCTGGTGGACGCTGACGGCTATGTCACCGAAGGGTCTTCCACCAATGCCTGGATCGTGGACAAGGACGGCACGGTGATCACCCGCGACCTGTCGAACGCCATCCTGCCGGGCGTCACTCGCCGCATCCTTCTGGAAGCCATGGCGGACGCACAGCTCAAGGTGGTGGAGCGCAAGTTCACAATCGCCGAAGCCCTGGCCGCCCGGGAGGCTTTCCTGTCCTCGGCCACGGGGGCGGCGGTGCCGGTGGTGGCTATCGACGGCCAAACCATTGGAAATGGCGCGCCCGGAGCCCTGACCCGGCGCATCCGGGAGCTCTATTTTGCCCAGGCGGGCGTCCAATCGGGTCTAAAAAACGCCTGATTCCGGCGATTTTCTCTCTTTCGCAATTGCAGCATTGCGCTAAACTGGCATCCAAGGTGCGGCGTGAACCCCCACGCGGCTGAAACAATGGGCGAACCCATGAGCGATAAACAACAGAACCTTCAGGACACGTTTTTAAATGCGGTCCGCAAGAGCAAGTCTGCCGTCACCATCTTCCTGGTGAATGGCGTCAAGCTGCAGGGCAACATCACTTGGTTCGACAATTTCTGCGTGCTGCTGCGCCGCGACGGCCAGAGCCAGCTGGTCTACAAGCACGCGATCTCGACCGTGATGCCGATGGGCCCGATCCAGCTTCAGGACGAGCCGGCCGAAGGCTGACGTCTTGGATTCGGGCGCCCTTCGGGCGCGGGCAAACCGCGCCTTCGTCATCCACGTCGAGCCCAAGAACCGCAGCCGCCCCGATGTGGCGCTGCGTGATGCCGAGGCGCGCCTGGCCGAAGCGGTCGGCCTGACCGCCGCCATCCATCTGGACGTGGTGGTGGCTGAGATCGCGCCCCTGGCGCGGCCGGTGCCCGCGACCCTTCTGGGCAGCGGCAAGGTGGAGGAGATCGCCCATCTCGCCAAGGCGGAAGAGCCGGAAGTCATCATCGTCAATGCGCACCTGACGCCGGTGCAGCAGCGCAACCTGGAGCGGGCGTGGAACAGCAAGGTGCTGGACCGCACCGCGGTGATCCTGGAGATTTTCGGCGAACGCGCCGCCACGCGGGAAGGGCGGCTGCAGGTCGAACTGGCCCATCTCAACTACCAGCGCTCGCGGCTGGTGCGCAGCTGGACCCATCTGGAGCGGCAACGCGGCGGCTTCGGCTTCCTGGGCGGTCCCGGCGAAAGCCAGATCGAAACCGACCGGCGGCTGATCGCCGAGCGCATCGTGCGGATCAAGACGGAGCTTGAGAAGGTCAAGCGCACCCGCAGCCTGGGCCGCCGGGCGCGGAAGAAAGTGCCGTTCCCGGTGGTGGCGCTGGTAGGCTACACCAATGCCGGCAAGTCCACCTTGTTCAACCGGCTGACCGAATCGGAGGTCCTGGCCAAGGACCTGCTGTTCGCCACCCTGGACCCCACCATGCGGGGCGTGAAGCTGCCCCATGGCACCAAGATCATCCTCTCCGACACGGTGGGCTTCATCGCCGACCTGCCCACCGAGCTGGTCGCGGCCTTCCGCGCCACCCTGGAGGAGGTGCTGGAAGCAGACGTCATCGTCCATGTCCGCGACTGCGCCCATGACGAAAGCGCCGCCCAGAAGGCCGATGTGCTGAAGGTGCTGGAAGAGCTGGGTGTCGAGACTGACTCATCCCATGGGCGCCCCATGCTGGAGGTGCTGAACAAGATCGACCTGCTGGAGCCGGAGCAGCGGGCGGGGCTGTTGGCGCGGAACGCGCGTGGTGGCGCCGTCGCGGTTTCGGCGGTCACGGGCGAGGGAATCCCCGCGCTTCTAGCAGGTTTCGAGAGCGCCGTGACACGTGACAACATCACTTTGTCCCTGAAACTGGAGGCCAGCGACGGCGGCGCGCTGGCCTTTGCCTATCGCCATGCCCAGGTGCTGGAGCGGCGGGACCGGGGCGGCAAGATCAGCCTGTCCTTGCGCATCCATCCCGACGATCTGGGCCGGTTCGAGAACCGCTTTCCCAAGAAAATCGTGATAGAGCAGGGTGCTGTGGCCTGAACTTCAACTTGTTTGTCATGGCCGGCCCCCGAGCCGGCCATCCATCTGCGAGTATCTGCGGTGGTGGCATGGATGGCCGGGTCAAGCCCGCCCATGGAGACGAAGGGAAGAAAAGAATCAATCGGCGGAAGACCCCGCTCCGACCTTCTCCGCCGCCTTCGCCTCCTGCCACAACGCCTCCATCTCCTCCAGGCTGGCCGTGCCCATGCGCGCGCCCAGCGCCTCTTCGATATGGCGGAAGCGGCGGGTGAATTTGGCGTTGGTCCGGCGCAGCGCCGCTTCAGGATCCACTTTCAGATGCCGGGCCAAGTTGGCGACAACGAACAACAAATCACCAATCTCGTCTTCCCGCTCATCCTGGCTTTCGGCGGCCAGAACCTCGCGGGCTTCCTCCGCCAGCTTGTCCAGCACGAGGGCCGCGTCGTTCCAGTCAAAGCCCACGGTCGAAGCGCGGCGCTGGAGCTTCTCGGCCCGCATCAGGGCGGGCAGGGCGCCGGCAACATCGTCCAGCAGGCTGGTCTGGCCGGCCGCGGCGCGCTCGCTTTCCTTCAGCTTCTCCCAGAAGTCCTTCTGGCTGGCGGCATCGGCTTTGGCCTCATCGTCGCCAAAGACATGGGGATGGCGGCGGATCATCTTGGCGGTGACGGCCTCGACCACGGCGCCGAAATCGAAACGGCCTTCCTCCTCGGCCATGCGGGCGTGGAACACGACCTGGAACAGCAGGTCGCCCAGCTCGCCGGGCAGGGCCTTGAAGTCCCTGTCGGCGATGGCCGAGGCGACCTCATAAGCCTCCTCGATGGTGTAGGGGGCGATGGTGTCGAAGGTCTGCACCCGGTCCCAGGGGCAGCCTTCACGCAGGCGTTTCATCACCTCCAGCAGCACGGCGATGTTGCGGGAAGGGGCGATTTCCGGATTCGTCATGGCCCATTGGAAGGCGTCATGACAAAGCCGGCAAGGGTCAGGCTTGCGTCTCTTTCAGCTTCCCCATGATTTTTACCAGGAACGCCAGATGTTCTGCCGAAAACGGCATCTGCGGCGCGGTCATGGGATCGGCGAGGGCATCCTTGACCATGTTTCGCATGCGGTTCGCCATATCCTGGTCGCCATGGGTGAAGGCGTCGTTTCGCGCCTTCCAGCGCCGCCCGAAATCGAGCGCCGCGGGAGACGCCGGATCGCCCGCCGCGGCCAGCTGTTTCAGCTCATCGATCAGCCTGAAAGAGAGCGCGATCTCGCGCTCCTGGTCGAAATCCTCGCGGGCGGCCAGCGCCGCGATTTCCTCGGGCCGGAAATATTTGTGCTGATGCGGCACCAGTGCGGGATGAAAATAGGTTGGGCGGGTCAGTCTGGAAGTCATCGAAGTCTCCTTGGTGAGGTTGGCGAGATCGTCGATTGAAAGTGCCTGTCCGGTGTCCAGCTTGGCGCGCGCCGCATGGACCAGGGTCAGCGCCCGTGACAGCCGCGCGCACTCCCGGGCCAGCGCCTGTTCCTGCAGCGCCAGCACGGATTTGAGCGTATCGGGCCCCTTGAGCAGCGCGCCGATCCTGGCCAGTGGGAAGCCCAGGCTTTTCAGCGCCAGGATCTGGTGCAGCCGGGCGATCTGGTCGGGACCATAGCTGCGCCAGGCTGAGCCCGTGCTGCCGGCGGGCTTGCGCAACGGCGCCAGCAGCCCGTGGCTCTCGTAAAGGCGCAGCGCCTTGATGCTGACGCCGAAGCGCCTGGCGGTTTCGGCGGGTGTAAGAGGGCGTTCCATCAGGCTCATTCTATCGACCCGCCAGTATGCGGGTCGGTCCCAGGGGCCGGAGCAAGCCCAAACCCGGCCATACATCAGTTTTTCGTATAAGTAATATTATGGGAAATAATGGGGCGATTGTTTCACTTGAGTTGGCAACCCATTAGGG